>JACPOD010000088.1 GCA_016185185.1 Sphingobacteriales bacterium
ACTTCTGTTTTTACGACAATCTCATCCAGTAATTTTACACGGGCCTCCCATGCATCAATACCATACATCTTAACATAATTATCCCTGAAGTTGGGGGCATCTTTAAAATAATCCTGCTCCAGTTGCTTAAACCCATCTTTTAATACATATACTGAAGCCATTTGCGGACTGGAACCTGCTGCCAGCTGCTGATAACGAAAGTTATTAAAGGGTGAATTTATTTTTTTAGACATATCCACTCCTTTTTTTACTTCCGTTCTGTAATCGCCCATCTTTCCACTTTTAATCCACGTGAGAGCTACTATAGATTTATCTCCCTGCACATCGGTATTAAAGCTTAAGCTATCGAGATATTGGTAATAGTAGTTACCACTTCCTTCTGCCAATGTAGGGGCAACTGTTTTATCATAATCGGCATCGTGTGCCGTTTGATTTGTCTTTTCTACATCCATGTCCGCATAGCTCATCGGTCCTTCTACAAACATATAAGAACCGGCACGATCCCCACTGGTAATTTCCATCACCGTTCTTTTATCGTCTCCGTTGTGAAATTTTGCCACATGTGCTTTCCAGGCGGCTTCAAAGGCAGTGGTCATACCAATTTTTGGCTTAACCCATGAAACAGAATAAATTGTTTTACCTTGTCCAAATGCCGTAAAGCTTGTTGCAAGCAGCAACAAAAAGAAAATTTTTCTCATGTTGAAAGTTTTAGAAATGAATAAATAAAAAACAGTTCTCAAAGAGAACAGCAAGAAGGATTAAGGAGGTGATTTAAATTCAGTTAGGAAACTCAATATACAGTAATTATTAATCTGCATTAAAAATCATTTCGGAACATGGTTTAAAATTCTAAATCCTGTAATTTCAACAACCCGTTTTTATGCAAAGAAAAAAGACAGATGTAGATGTGATCTTAGCTATACTGGAAGCAACCGCAACCGCTTATCCTGAAAATGAGTTTATTAAAAGCATCACTTTTCAATACAAAGAAAGAGGCGGGTTAAGTAAAAAACAATTGCAGGGTTTACACGGTAAGGCCAGTAAAGTAAAATCTATCCCATCGCATAAACTGGCTACGCTGGAAGCAGTGATCCTGAAAAAGCCCATGAAATATAAATCAGCTCTGCCGGAAACCACACCACTTTATATAAAAAATGAAACAGCTGGCAAGCTGATTGAAACCATACTGGCAAAATACCCGCAACACAAAAGAGTATTGTTTCTGAAAGCAAAATATGATAATAACGAAACCATTACGCAGGCTGAATTAACAGAGCTTGAAAAATTTAATAAGTTGCTGAGGTAAACAGCCATATGCTGACCATCTAAACAACTTTTGAATGATTTATATTTACACAAACATTTCTGCTTGAAAAAAATACATCCGGTACTGTTATCCATTCTTTCGGGCCTGCTATTATTTGCTGCGTGGCCTATGTCGCCATTAACACTACTCATTTTTGTTGCATGGATTCCACTGCTCTTTATTGAACAGCAGGGATTATCGAAACTTGCATTTTTCTTTTACTGCTATCTCACTTTATTTATATGGAATGTGTCAACCACCTGGTGGATATGGAATGCTTCTGCACCCGGCGCTGTGGGGGCTATTTTAGCCAACAGTTTACTGATGACCATTCCGTGGCTGGGCTTTTACAGTACAAAGAAAAGATTTGGCAACCGCATAGGTTATTTATCGCTTATCGTTTACTGGCTCACCTTTGAATACATTCATTTACACGACTGGGGATTAAGCTGGCCCTGGCTCACATTAGGGAATGTATTTGCTACACATACAGAGTGGATCCAATGGTATTCCATAACAGGGAGCAGTGGTGGTACTTTGTGGGTAATGGCAGTAAATGTGCTTTTGTTTAAAAGTATTGATGCTGCAGAAAGTGCTGTGTTTAAAATGCGATGGAAAAAATTAATGGGGGCATTTACAGTAATACTGCTTCCCATGTTTTTCTCACTGGTGATGAGTATCCATATGGCCTTACCACCACCCAAAGAAAACATGGTTATTGTACAACCAAATATTGATCCGTATGAAAAAATAGCAACAGGCAGTTTCGAAGCGCAACTGCAAAAACTTATTTCTTTAAGCGAACAACAAACGGACAGCAATACGCAAGTGATCATATGGCCGGAAACAGCGCTGTATATGGAGAATGGAATTGAAGAAAATAAAATGAAAGAAAATTATTTTCTAAACCCGCTTTGGGGGTTTTTAAAAAGACACCCGCAGGTGAAACTATTTACCGGCATCGAAAGTTACCGGGTATTTGATTCTAAAACCTCTGTCAATGCCAGGCCTATAACCGGAACTAATTTCTTTTTTGAAAGTTATAACGGTTCTGTTTTACTGGATTCATCCGGGCCATTGCAGTTTTATCATAAATCAATGTTAGTACCAGGTGTGGAAACATTACCATGGTTTCTTCATTTTTTAGATCATTGGTTTGAAAAATTTGGAGGTACTACTGCTGGTTATACGAAACAGAAAGACAGAAGTGTAATAGATATCCCGAACAGCGAATACAAAATTGCACCTGCCATTTGTTACGAAAGTATTTATGGTGAATTCATGAGTGAATATTTCCGAAAAGGTGCTAATGTAATTGCTATCATTACTAATGATGGGTGGTGGGGAAATACACCCGGGTATCAGCAACACATGAATTATGCAAGATTAAGAGCTGTTGAAACCGGCCATTGGGTGGTACGCAGTGCCAATACAGGTATCTCCTGTGTTATCAATGAATATGGAATTATACAGGATCAGCAACACTGGAATAAAGCTGCAGCTATCAGGCACCAGGTGCATCACAAAACAACATCAACTTTTTTTGTAAAATTTGGTGATGTTATTTCTAAAGCTGCATTTTTATTGTGTGCTTTATTATTACTATGGACGATATTTTATGTGATACGCAAAAAGCAACACCATGAAAAAACAAATTGAAGTTAACCAGGTAATGGTTCATTACACGGTTACTGGTTCGGGCAAGGCTGTACTTTTTATTCATGGCTTTGGTGAAGATGGTGAAGTATGGAAGGATCAGGCTGATTTTCTAAAAGATTATTTCACTGTCATTATTCCTGATTTACCGGGGAGTGGCCAATCTAAAGTTGATAATTGGAAATTGGTTCTGGGTACAAATAATTTAACAGTAGAATGGTTGTCTGATTGTATAAAAGCTGTTTTAGATGCAGAACAAATTACAGCCTGTTCCATCATTGGTCATTCGATGGGTGGATATGTAACACTTGCGTTTGCAGAAAAGTATCCCAGTCGTCTTCATAAATTCGGTTTGTTTCATTCTACTGCTTATGCGGATAACGAAGAAAAAATTAAGGCCAGGAGAAAAGGGATTGAGTTTATTAAAGAATATGGTGCTTATGCATTTTTAAAACAAAGCATACCCAACTTCTTTGGAGCAAAATTTTCAGCCGAACATCCGGAAGAAATTGAGGCAATGATAGAAAAGGGAAAAATATTTTCTGCAGAATCTTTAATACAATATTATGAAGCAATGATTGCAAGGCCAGACAGAACAACTGTATTAAAAACCTTTCCTGCACCAGTTCTTTTTATAATTGGTATGGAAGATAAACCTGTTTCTCCCCAAGATAGTTTGGAGCAAAGTCATATGCCTGCTAAAAGTATGGTTACCATTTTTGAAAATTCTGGTCATATGGGAATGAAAGAAGAAAAAGAACTATCTAATAAGGCCTTATTTAAGTTTCTAAGTTTTGAAGAATGATTCCCTCCTGCTAAAGCATAAAAAATACCTGCTCAGGCAATAAAAAAACGGAATAAGCAGCATTTTAATACATTTGAGACTCATTCTCTCCTAGTTATCCCAGAATTCTACAACCGGCTAATGAAGAACTTACTATACATAGTTTTTATTTTTTTATTGCCAGGCGTAGCAACTGCGCAATGTCCGGATAATATAAATTTTTCAAAAGGAGTTCTTACTAACTGGAGTGCATATACTGGTAATTTTAATTTCAGTCCTCCCGTTCAGCAATTCTATCCTTCCGGTGCACCAGCACCCGGGGGTACCAACGGTGCAAATTTTATTAATGAATATAATCTAACTGTAAATGGGATTACAGTAAATACATCAAACGGAACAGATCAGTTTGGTGGCTTTGAAACAATCCCAATCATTAATGGTTATAACTACAAATATTCCACCATACTTGGATCAACGACAGTTACAGACCGTAGTTCAGGAATACGGGGAGGCTATATAAGAGGGATTCAGTATGTAATTGATGTGCCCGCAGGTTCACCTGCCGTACCTTATACCATTACTTATGCTTATGCAATGGTATTAGAAAACGGTAGTCATACTACAAGTAATCAGCCGATATTTTATGCAACAGTTAATTCACCCAATGGGAAAATAAATTGTGCCAGTGCCACTTATAATTTGCCTACAACATTTACGGGTGTTGTCAATAACAATAATGGACGTTTGGATTCCGTGTTTGTAATGGATGAGGAATTTGCAAAACAACAGGGGTTTAGTCTGAGTCCCGTTCTTTCGCCGAATGATAATGGTAATAACGGTGAAGGGAGGCAAAGAGTGTGGACAAAAGGTTGGACCGAAGTAACATTTAACCTGGCGCCATACCGTGGGCAACAGGTTACCGTAACATTTGAAGCAGACAATTGTGTACCCGGAGGGCATTTTGCTTATGCTTACATTGCTTTAAGAGATGATTGTGGTGGTTTGCAAATAAGTGGTCCGGCACCTGCATGCAGCAATACAGCTGCTACTTATTCTATCCCCTCCCTTGCTAATGCTTCGTATTCATGGAGTGTACCTCCCGGATGGCAAATAACTTCCACTACCAATACAAATATTATTACTGTAATGCCGGGTTCAGGAAGCGGTACCATAACAGTAGCAGCCGATAATGGTTGTACAAAATTAAATACCAGTATTCCTGTTTCTGTTTCACCACCAACCATTGCAGGAACTGTTAGCCCAGATTTTGAAGTGTGTACCGGTAGTAATTCCAGTACGCTTTCGCTTAACGGAAATGCCGGACAAGTAATAAAATGGATTGCTTCTGCAGATGGAATCAATTGGACAGATATTGGTAATGCAAATAAATTAAGTTATGCGGCAACTAATTTAACCACTACAACAAGGTATCGTACGCTTGTGCAAAACGGCGTTGCTTGTAAAATTGATACCAGCACTGCAGCTATTGTAACGGTATATCCAAAAAGTGTGGGAGGAACAATTAACCCCGGCATCATTGATATTTGTTTAAATCAAAATAAAGATGCCAATCTTATATTAAGTGGTAAAGTGGGATCTGTCCTTAACTGGCAGTTTTCTTCTGATAACACAAACTGGACAAATTTTAATCCTGCGATAAGGGATACTTTGTTTAGCATTAAGAACCAGGCAGCTGCAGTACAATATTACAGGGCTGTAGTACAAGTAGGAGTTTGCCCGGCTGAAGCCAGCAGCTCATCAAAAGTTTCGCTTATAAATGTTGCTTTTCCAAAAGCCATTATATCGCCTGCCGATACAACAATTTGTTATGGTGATACAGCAACATTAACTACAACCATACAAACAGGTACCGCCTACCTCTGGAAAAACCTGACCGGTCTTTCTGATCCAAATAATAATAAATTGCCCAGTACACCGTATACTTTTAATGCATTTGCATCACCAAAGATTAATACAATTTATCCCATAAGTATTTCAAATACCGGATGTCCCAATCCATTAATTGATACATTTAGAGTAAATGTTCGTCCACCAATTTTGCCCTCTGCAGGCAATGATACTTTCATTGTAGCGGGTCAGCCATTACAATTAATGATAACCACGGCATATACTTCAGAAGAATATTCCTACCTGTGGACACCATCTCCTGGACTGTCCAGTAATGTTATTTATAATCCTGTAGCAACACTCAATTCAACCATTGACTCTGTTACTTATAAATTTTTTGTTACTGATAATATTGCAGGATGTACAGAAACAAATTCAATTAAAGTAAAAATTTTCAAAACCGACCCTGATATATTTGTTCCCAACGCATTTACACCCAATAATGATTTCAGAAACGATGTCCTTAAACCGATTCCTGTTGGCATAAAACAATTCGATTATTTTAAAGTGTACAACCGGTATGGACAGCTTATCTATACAACTACAATTAGCGGACAGGGTTGGGATGGTACTTTAAAAGGAAAGGAACAACCACTGGGGGTATATGTATGGGTAGCACATGCGATTACTTATACCGGAAAAATAATTACCCGTAAGGGAACAGTAACCCTTATAAGATAATATTCTCCCTTATTCGTTTTTTCTGCAATAGTCTTCTTATATAATCGTTAAAATAACAAGCGGTAAATACGAACATTACCAGGTGGGCAGCATTTTAATTATCTTTAAGCTCTTGTAACACTGAAATACACTGGATGAAAAGTAAGTTATTTGTTTTGATACCCTTGTTTACCTTTTTTATTACCCCCTCCTATGCAAGGCATCTTAAAGGGGGGTTTTTCAGCTATCAGTATCTTGGCCCCGGTTCGCAACCCAATACAGCATCTTACAAAATCATCCTCACAGAATATATGGACTGTAATGCGGTAGCTGGACAACAAGTTGATAATTCTTTAAAGTTTTCCTTCTTTAATGCAGCTAACTATAATTTCTTACAAACTATCGAGGTTAATCTCTCCAGCCTCACCCTTCTTTCCAAAACACAGGATGAGCAATGTATCTCAGGTGATCAAAGCGGTTGCTATTATAAAATAGCTTTTTATGAACTATCATCGGTTGAACTACCGATTACACCTAACGGTTATATTGTTTCCCATCAGCGTTGTTGCCGTATTGATAATATTGTAAATATTGTAAACTCAGCATCCATAGGTAATACCTATTCAATAGCAATACCCGGAACAAATGCCGGATTTAATGCTGATAAAAACAGCAGCGCATTATTTCTTATAAATGATACCTCAGTAGTATGTGGCGGCAGCCCATTTAAAATTTCTTTTGATGCCACAGATCCGGATGGAGATTCTTTATCATACTATTTTTGTAATGCTTTAGAGGGGGGAGGTCCAACACAGGGTCAAGTAAGTCCCGACCCTGCAGCAAACCCTCCTTATTTTTCAACACCCTATCAATCCCCTTTTAGTGGCACCAGTCCAATGGGAAGTGCGGTTACGATTAATCCAAAAACAGGCATAATCAGTGGCATTGCCCCCGGCGTTCCCGGTGAATATGTTGTATCTGTATGTGTGAACGAATACCGTAAAGGGATAGTAATCGCTACAAACCGAAAGGAACTGCATGTGGTAGTGGGAAATTGCAGCCCTTTAAAATCAAAACCGCCTATTGATTATACCACCTGTGATGGTTTTACCATCAACTTTAGCAATAGCAGTACAGGCAATATCCAAAATTATTTCTGGGATTTTGGTGATAAAACTACTACAACTGACACATCCCTATTAGTAACACCAACTTATACTTACGCTGATACAGGAAGATATAAGGTGACACTGATTGTAAACCGTGGATTATTATGCACAGATACTGGTTACACTACCATTGGTATTTACCCGGGGTTTTTCCCCAACTTTACTTATCAAACTACCTGCAAAGGCGCCCCTACTTTATTTGCTGATGCTACTACTACAAAATACGGGGTTGTAGATTCATGGCGCTGGGATTTTGGAAATACGGCTGCTACAAATGATACCTCCCATTTAAAAAATCCTGCCTACACGTACATTACCCCCGGTAATTATGATGTGCAGTTAATCGTAAGTAATAGCAAGGGCTGTATTGATACTGTTCAGCAAACTGTTCCCGTTTTAGACAAACCGCCCTTAAGTATTACAAACGATACGCTGATATGTGATATTGATACTTTGCAACTCAACGCTGTAGGTACCGGTATTTTCACCTGGTCGCCGAATTATAATATCAATAATATTAATGCTCAAAACCCACTGGTGAGTCCGGATGTGCCAACAAAATATTATGTCAACCTGAATGCCGGCCCCGGTTGTGTTAATTCAGATTCTGTACTCGTGGATGTAAAGAAATTTGTAACATTAAAACCTCCCGCTGATACAACTATTTGTAAAGGTGATGCTATCGTTCTTAACCCTTCGAGTGATGCTTTAAGTTATAAATGGACGCCAACTAATACACTTGACGACCCCAATAAAAAAAATCCGGTAGCTTCTCCTTTATCCAATACCAGGTATACTGTTATTGGCAACATTGGTAAATGCCAGGCTACGGCTTCCGTTAATGTTAAAGTAGTTCCTTACCCCACTGTAACTACTTCCGGAGATAAACGTATTTGTTTTGATGATACCACTCAATTAAATGCACAGATCATCGCATCCCGTTTTACATGGTCACCACAGTCCAATATATTAAATGGTAATACATTAAATCCATTAGTATTTCCAAATACAACAACTGATTATATTATTACGGTAAGAGATACACTAGGTTGTCCGAAACCTGTAAGTGATACCGTTACAGTTACTGTTATACCACCAATTCAGGCTTTTGGAGGGAATGATACCAATATTGTTATCAACCAACCCCTGCAACTGATTGCTACAGGCGGTACAATTTATAACTGGCAACCTGCAACCGGGTTAAACAATACAAATATCTATAACCCGGTAGCGATTCTTCAAAACAGTCAGCAATATATTGTAAAAGTTAGCACACCAGAAGGATGTTTTGCCTTTGATACAATTAATGTAAGAGTATTTATTACCCCACCCAGTTTTTTTGTACCAAATGCATTTACACCCAATACAGATGGCAGAAATGATACCTTTAAACCTATTGCTGCAGGAATATCTGTATTTAAATATTTCAGGATTTATAACCGCTGGGGTCAGTTAGTTTTTAGTACAAACCGGTTAAAGGATGGTTGGGATGGAACCCTTAAAGGAAGAGAACAGCCATTGGGTGTGTATGTTTGGGTGGCTGAAGGCATTACTTTCACAGGAATAACTATTAAAGAAAAAGGAACTGTTGCGCTAATACGTTAAGCCAATAAAATTACTATTATCTTTAAGCCCTCTATTAAATGGCTTAACTCAATTATGTCAAAAATTATTTTGATTACTGGCGGCACTTCTGGGTTTGGGAAAGCTTGTGCCTTACGATTTGCAAAAGAAGGATATGATATTATTATTACCGGCAGAAGAAAAGAACGCCTGGATGATTTACAAAAAGAAATTGAATCTGTTTATTCCAAAAAAGTATTAACGCTGTGTTTTGACGTACAAAAACGAAAAGACGTATTTGCGGCAATTGAATCAATCCCTGCCGAATGGAAAAAAATTAATGTACTGATGAATAACGCAGGCCTTGCGGCTGGCAGAGACTTGTTTGATGAAGCAGACCTGGATGACTGGGATACAATGATTGACACCAATGTAAAAGGATTGTTGTATATAACAAAAGCAGTATTACCTTACTTAATTGAACAGGGCAACGGTTATATAATTAATATTGGTTCTATTGCCGGTAAAGAAGTATATGAAAGAGGAAATGCGTATTGTGCCAGCAAGTTTGCGGTAGATGCAATTAGTAAATCATTGCGGATTGATTTGCTCCGCCATAAAATAAGAGTTACGAATATATCACCCGGTGCTGCTGAAACAGAGTTCTCGCTGGTACGATTTAAAGGAGATGAAGCAAAGGCAGATTCAATGTACAAAGGATACAAACCATTAACTGCTGATGATATTGCTGAACTTTGTTACTATTGTACGTCGTTACCACCCCACGTTTGTATTAATGAACTGGAAGTAACCTGTACCGCACAGGCAAACACTTATCTTACCTTAAAGAGTCCGCAATAACCCTGTAAAAGACAAATACGACCCTTTGTTATCAACAATTATCGTAGTTAGCACAATTTTGGTTTAGTAAAACCACGATGGAGTGAAATAACTGTCTTAAAATGTTTGGGTTATTGAAAATAGTTTTTAGTTTAGAGCAACAATTAAAGAATCCTTTCTGCGTTTATAGGATTCGACCCTTTATCCGTAAATCTGTTTGTATGAAAAACCGTACCCGCATACTTTCACTTCTGGCATTGCTATTTTTTGCCATCAACCCCATATTTTCCCAGGATATTATAAGACAGCAGGAATGCGATGATACCGGTTTAAAGCACCAGGCAGACAGCCTTAAAAATGTATTAACCAATAATGGATTTATTATAGTAAGAGAAGCCAGCATGACCATGGAAAGCGAATATGAAATGCCGGTTATAGTGCCGCTTACAGAAGGCAGCTGGTACCAGGTTGTTTTTATTGGCGACCCTTCTTCCAAATTAAATGAAGTGCGGATGTATGACTATGATGAGAAACAGGTTTATTACCAAAAAAATTACGGCGACATTCAAGGCAACATTATCAGCTATGGCTATATATCGAAATTTTCTGAATACCACATGATTAAACCCGTGCAGGTAAACAAGAAGAAAAAGACTCTTTGCGGATATATAATGCTCCTCAAAAGAGTAAAGTAAAATGGATATTGGTTTTGCGAAAAAATCCCTGCTGTTCTCAGCGGGGATTACTTTTTTTTGAATGACTTATCGAATCTTCCTGAATTACTTCTGCACCTTCCCCAGCTTTTTTACCAACTGCTCATTAATTGTTTTTGCAAAATTAAATTCTTCGCCTTCTTTATATAATTCCATCATTTTACCCGTAAGATCAATTGCAGTTTTTAAATCGCCGGTTTTTTGTGCATAATAAATAAGAAGGTAATAATAATTGGTGTAGATGGTCTTCTTGTTCTTCTCCACATCCTTCAATAAAAATTCATTGTAACGGTTGATAGGATTTATCGCCAGTCCTTTTGCAGTATCTGCATCCATTGCTTTGGCAACAGAAACATTAAAACCATATCCCTGCGGCTTATCCGGAAATGCATTGATATAGGCATTGGATAAAGAATCGGCCAATACCCATTCCTTTGCATCAACTGCCGATTTGGTTACAGCATAATAATCGTTTTCCTGCAAGCCACCTTTTATTAAGGCTATTTGTGTAATAAGATTTATTTGCTCGGAAAGCAATTTAGCAGCTGTAGCTATTTTTACAGCTGTGGATAAATACAAACTCTTTTCATTTTTATCTGTTGATAATTCGGCAGCTTGTTTATAATAATTGATCGCTTTTACTTCATTACCTGAAGTTTTAGAATAAAATTTAGCCGCAAAATCATAATCGGACGCTACCATTTTATCCGGTTTCATCGCAGCAAAATACTTATCCAGGTAAACTTGTGCATCGGCGGCATCATTTAATTTATCGTAGTTATAAGCGTATAAAATATTCAGGCGGGCAAAATCTTTACACGCACCTGCCTCCATTAGTTTTATTTTACTCAGCGATTCATTGTATTTTCCTGCCCTGTATAAATAATCAGCTAAGTAATAATCGCTGTTGCAATCTTTGTCGGAGTTAGCCACATATTTATCAAGATTTGATTTGGCAAGATCCACATCCTTGTACTGGTAATATAAAAAATAGGAAAGGTATGGCAATGCAAATGCCGGATCCGCTTTTATGGCTTTATCATATTCTTCACTCATTAAATCAGGGCTTTTTTGAACCTGGAAAATCCTTCCTACCCTGTAATATGCTTTAGCATAAGAAGGATCACGAACCGTAGCTTCTCTAAAGGCAAGTACTGCATCTGTACCAAACTCACGACCCATTTTTAAATAACATATACCTAATAATAATTCCGGCTCAGGATTTTTTTTATCCTGCTCCGCTGCCATTTTTAATTTTTCTACTGCATAAGGAGCATCACCTGTTTTATTATCGCCATCAGCATTAGCTCTTCCAACTGCTAACAAAATATCTGTATTGTAAATACCCTTTTTGGATTTTGAAATATCTAAAGCTTTTTCAAAATTTTCTTTTGCGCCATCTTTGTTCTTTTCTAATAATTGAACGTGACCTCTTCCCACTATTACCAATGCATCGCCAGCATTATTTTGTAAAAACTGATCGTATAAATTTTTTGCCGATGGCAGATTATCATTTCCAATATATGCCTGCCCCAGCCAATAAACAGCATTGGCATCTCCGGGTTTGGCAGCAACAATTTTTTGGAATACTTCTAAAGCAGATTTATATCTTTCGTAATACAGAAACTTTTTTCCTTCTTCCAGGGTTTGCCCAAATAGTGTAACCGAAACAACGAATCCAATCAATATTGCAATAGCCTTCCTTTTCATATTTCTTTAGTTTAAAAGACAAAGTTATCCTGTTTTGTTAACTCATTTTTCAATCAGCCGACAATTGACAGTTTTTTACAACCGCCTGTAAAAAAATTATTGGGCTAAGCTGATACGAACCTGGAGACCTGCCCTTGTTACTACACTTGGCGGCGGGTTGGAAATGTATGAGGTAACCCGGCGTTGTTCAAAATACAACCGGATATTTACACGGTTACTCAATACATAATCTATAGAAGGATTGATAAACCAAACTTTTTGACCACCGGTAGTGAAGGAAGCCTCCTGGTCTAACCGGCTATTTGCTGTAGCATCATCCCGGTAAGTAAGATCAAGGGAAAGGCTAAGGTCATTCTCGAGTTTCTTTTTTACAAAGGGCAATTTTATACCTCCACCTTTTTTACCACGTTTACGCCAGCCTGCCCGGATGGTATATTCGGTTGACCGCATTTCACTCAACTGGTAATCAACTAAACTCAAGGTCAGTGTTCTTGATTTTTTATATTCCACCTTTGCACTTACCTGGTTGGTAAATAACATATCTACTCCAAACAATGGTGCAAATTCTTCATGAATCGTAAGATTGGGTACCAAGAAGTAAGGTATAAAGTTCCCTTCTGTACTTTTGAAAGAAGGCCATTGAATCCTGAACCTGTCATCAAAGTTAAGTGCAGAGTTATATCCATTCATACTAAGACTACCCGTATAAGCATGCGATAAGGTAAAGTTGGTAAATATTTTTGCCATTGCCGGAATAGAGGTTAACCCATTATAATTGATACGCCAGTTAGGCATTGGTATTAATCCCTTGAATGGGTTGGTACGGATATTACCATTGGTTTGTCCTAATAATTTTATTGTTTTGGGGTCTTTCCCTGTATAGGCTGCAAGGAAAGAAGGCACTAATACATCCTGTGCATAACGGTTGTATCCATCATAGAAACCGTCTGCTCCTTGTGTTTGACTACTATATGGATTGGATTTACTCAGGCGTTCAGAAAGTATGATCCTGTTATTCTCAAATTCCTTAAATGTTCCGGATACTTTAGTAGGATTAAATTTCCTGAATAATGTTTTAAAGGCAATGTAAGAGATATCAAATCCCCCATTGGCATAAGGGTTCAGATGTTTGAAAGGACCACCGCCACCAAAAACAGTATCCTTAAATAATTCAGCATAATTTTTACTGAACGATTTGGTAAGATTTATATCAATGGCAAAATCACGGAATGGTTCAGCTCTTGCATCCATCCTAAGGGTTTGCGTAAAGTTTTGCTGGAAGAGATAATTAAAATCTGCATTGCGGGTTACCCATCCTTTTTGTGCTGCCTTGTTAAGCCAGTTAGAATCGGGCTGCTGCCCAAAAATAAATCCTAATCCCGGCGCACCGGCTTTCCAATCGTTACCCAAATATTTGGTACTGTCCAGGAAACCTGGCAAGCGGGTATTAAATGTTTCGTTGTAATTAACATTAATACTTTTTAAAGAAGTAAGAAGTTTACCAAAAATTCTCCCTACTGTTCCAACCGTTGGCAGTGCGTTAGGGTCTCTTGTTTTCAGTTTATTCTTCTTGCTGGCCGTATCTCTTGGCTGATTAATTTGCGGACTATTAGCCGGTAGTTCAATGGCACGGAAAAATTTAAAGCGATTGTAAATACGGGTTAAATCAAATTGCCCGTTAATTTGCCTGCTTTGATTATTCTCAATAGTATTACCTAATTCAACTGCTAACCTTGATGCTCCGATCCACCGGTAACCTGCTTCGTAATTAACTGTTGCATTAATCCAGCTAAGTAATGGGATCTTTCCGGTTGGAACATTATAAGAGAATACGGCCCGCTGGCTATACAATGTGTTACGGCCAAACTTCCAGAAATTATTTCTCACACTGTCCTTTTTCACTTTAGTATCTATTCTTCCGGCAGGCTCATCAATCCTTGCATTATTGGTAGCATTAAAATCTATATTGAGCGATTTGGTTAAATCCCACCGCAAGTTATAAATCCTGTCGAACGTAAAATACTTATCATAGGTTTCAGGAATTTTATAGGGACTTGGCGGCACTCCCGGTATTTGCACTTCTCTTGGTCGTGTAGCTCCAAACTGGCGGTTAATATCTGCCCTGAAACTTAATAAACTTGGTTTGGGGTTTAAATTAAAGTCACGTATAAAATCAAACCAATGGTGTTTGGATTTAAATAATTTTTTAAATGGCTCCCAATATTTCGGTTGTGTGTTATAATTATAGCCTACACCTCCCCTATGCCGCACCACCTCATCGCTTTCAATTAAAGGATTATGCTTTTCCTGTTTAAAATAGGAGTAACTAAAATCAAGATTGGAAATATCCCATATACGGGAAGGTTTATTGTTGGTTTTATTTTTTCTTACGTTGGTAAAATTGAACGTTTTTATTGTTGTAAGATCCTGTGCATCTCTTTTGATGGAATCTTTTTTATCGCCCGTTGCAGCTTTTAATTTGTCTTCTAACCGAACATCCTGATCATAAGGATCGTATTTAGGGTTAGAAATTGTTTGAGAAAAACTTGCATAGAAAGGAATGGATAATGCCGCTTTTTTAGGCACTACTTTTCCTAACTCCAGGTTTATAGCGGCATCTAACTGTGTAAAGTTTTCACGGCTTCTTTCATTTACCCGCTGTTCAATAGAACCAAAACCAGAACTTCTTGCACTGGCAGAAAGATTAATGGATCCCAGGTCGCTTAATTGTATATCCACTCTTCCAACAGCTGCCCATCCACCCTGTTCATTTAATTGTGATAAGCGTAATTCATTTATCCAAACTTCTGCACAAATAGCATTGCCATCATTATCCAGTGGATTTTCTAACCCAACAAGCAATGATCTTACTTCACCTAAATTAGGATTACCCATTACGGAAATGGACTTACCATCGCTTTTTACTTCTGTATATATCTTATCTATCGGGCCCGTTCTTCTTATTTTAACCCTGATCAGTTCTGTAAGGTCCAGGTCAAGGCTATTAATAGCCGGCCAAATAGAATCCGTTTCCACACGGCCCCATTTTGTTTTATGTAGTGGAATACGTATCTGGTAAAAGTTATTTATTAAATCGGTACCCATCCGTATTACGGCATGCAGTTCATTATCTTTTAAAATATCCTGCTTGCCTGCTGACTCAGCGTGGATAAACATTTGCAACCGTTTGTATTGTCTTAAATCATATTGCACAGGGCGGAAGATTGATCTTGCTTTTCCATCTTCCAGTCCGCATACCTGCATACTTAAAGCCTGTTCATTCTGCAATAAGTTTACTCCATTATTACTTAACTGCTGAACCCTTTCAATACCCGGTGGAATTTTATACGGAACCGGGCTGCGTTTATCATTTTCTTCCACGTTAACAGCTGATATATTAAAAGTGGTGAAATTATTATTGGTATTAAGAGGAATATAATTACCTCCGGAATCCAGTTCGTATTTAAAGGAACGCCATTGGTTGCGTACTAACTCTAATTTTGCAAAACGCACTACTACTGAATCTTCAAAACCTGTTAAATACATTCTTGCAAAACGAACAGATTTGAAATCAGGGATATTACCAACTTTTTTTGAATATTCATTAATGGGCACCCGGAACAAATACCATGTTTCATTTCCAGCTGTACCATTTGGATACGTAATTGGAATAACTCTTTTGTCAGCAATATAATTCAGCCCTTTCTGCATCAGCGGATCGGTGTTCACTTTTAAGTCAACTTTGTATTCAAAATATTCTTCCGATTCATTTAAGGTATTATCCCTGTTGAGATCCTCATTGTCAGGATACAAAGTAGCTGCAGGTGCAAATTGTGAAGAGGTGCTGGAACTTACCGGTGAGTTCCCCTGCGGGTTATTGTATTTTTTATACCGCTGAAGGATGCCGGCCTGCTGTGCATCATAATCCGCATCACGGAACCATTTATAGTTATCGCTTGATGGATCTGTTTGCGCATCTTTTACCACTTGTGAATTCGCTCCAAAATTTGCGGTTAGCTGATCGATGAAATCTTTACGTTTTACTCTTTCAGCAGTATCGGGCAATCCATCAAAACCTACATCCTGCGAAGGTCTGTCTGTTGGGTCGTTAGTAAATGCCTGTGTTAATTGTATTGGATTTTTTGGTGTATTTCCCCAGTTGCTGCTTTGCATGGTTGCAGGTGCATTGGGTGCATCCAGTCCATTTTCAAATAAACGTTTCCCATCTTTTAATATATCTTCTGAAACATTACCAAAGTTAAAATAAAGCTGACCGCCTTTGCTGGAAGGATTTTTAATAAAAGGATCCTGCACCCAGAATTCAATAAACTCAATATTATTGGTTTCAAAATCCGTTTGGTCCAAAGAACGCATAACACCACCCCAGCGTTTCTGTGGGTTTAATAATTTATCATTGGCAGTAACACTACCGGGAGCTGCATCATAGTTATAAGGACCTCTTTCTGTAGGATAGTAAGCCAGATCAAAGGATACCAGTTGATTTTGTCCGAACTCCGTGGTTCGTTGTGGGAACAATTCACTGTTGGTAACCAATCTTGTTCTTGGATCAGATATCTGGTCTAAAAAGTTTGCATAATCTTTTATCGGGTTGTTAGGGCTTTTTCTTTCCTGTAATACCGGCTCAATATTATACCAGGCTAACCGTGCACGGGGCATTATAAAAAGGAATTTTATCCAGCCATTTTGTTAGTCTTGCCCAATCACTTCTGAAGTGAACATCTGCACCATACATCGTGTTGCGTATCGGGTCGTCATTATAATTCATTTTGGTGAAGAAAGGACGTTCACCCAACCGCACAATCGTACCACCAATAGTTAATTGTTTTCTTGCACGGTTAATAGCATTATAATCTAACCGTAAACCCATGTATTGCCGTTGCTGCAATCCAAAATTTTGATTGTTCTCATAAGAAACCTGTACCGGCACACCAGAATTTAAAATGGCAGGGTTGATTACTTTTACAGAACCATTGGTATAATCAACTGTATAATCAATATTCTCTTTTAATAACTGACCGCCAGAAGTTACTCTTACAGAACCTGGTGGAAGATTGGATCCAAGATATGTATCATTATTACCGCTGGAAGAAGATCCTTTGGAAACACCTTTAATAACAAACCGGTTTAAGTTAGGTGTATTTTGTGCTACCCATTTTATGGAGTCGTATAATGGATAGAATAAATATTTTTTTCTCAGATCCGGATCGGTAAAATATTGCTCCAAATCTTTACCAAAGGGCTCAAGTGTGGGGAAAATAATTCTTGCCTGTTGTGATACCACTGTAATGTTTTCAATATAATCAAACACACCATCAGGTTGCGGATCGTTTTGATTGTTCAGCCGGTCCAACCTAACCAGGGATAGAATGGGCTCTCCTTTTTGATCGCCTTCGGGGAAATATCTTTTTTCTCCACCACCTGGTTCCTGGTAAAGGATCTGCATTTTAAAATCGCCTCTTTCAAACGTTCCAAAAAAACCAAGTGGCGAGTAAATATTTTTCATCATCAAATCCCAAATAGGAAGTGTTGGGCGTTGTGAAGTTGCTTTTAATAATTTAAGGAATAATACTTTTTGGTCGCCACGGTTTACTGCATTAGTATCCGGCGATATATCGCTGGAGAATTCACCTACCTGGTAAACTCTTCCATTGTAAGTATATTGATAAGCCACTCCCAAAACTTCATCAGGTTGCAAAGGCTGACTTAATGAAATATATCCTAACTGGCGGTTAACTGTATACTGAGTGGAATCTAATTTACGGGCAAATGTTTTTTCAAAATCCTGAACGGGTAATAATGATAAACCCGATTGCAAACGATTAACCACTAACGATGGATCTCTAAAAGCGGGATCGCTTTGCAATGTTTGATACAATGAGTTAATCCCATTATAAGGAAATGGCTCATTACCTATAGGACTGATGACATCACTGCGGTAAGGATTTTTTTCACCTAAATCGGCAAGACCAACAATATTTCTTGCATTGGTGGTAGAACCATTACGGTTTGTTACCCATATTTCCAATCTTAATATTTGTGCCGGCGAAATAATGGCAGGGGCTTTCGACATTACTTTATTGTAACTGTCTTTAAAATACTGACCTAACAAAAAGTGCCGGTTCTCTTCGTAATCATCTACTTTTATTTCAAAAGGTGTAGTAGATGCACCTCCTTGCATATTAATACTCTGCCTGCTTGATTTTTGATTGGCTATAACCCCGGTAATGGAAAGTTTACCAAATTGAAGTTGTGTTTTTACACCAAATATCTGGCTGGCACCCTGTATCAGTGTACTTCTTAAAGGGAAAGTAATATTACCTGCTTCAACACTTTTTACAATATCATCGGGGCCTCCTGCAAAACGTAATGCCAGCTGGTTTTCAAAATCAAAATTGGCAAGTGTGTTATAATTAATGGGGAACTTTAATTTATCGCCGATCTTTGCATTTACATTCAGATTGGCATTCATATTAAAATCAAGTGTTCCGTTCTTCTGTGCCCGTTGAGGTAGTGTTGGGTTTTTTACGTCCTGTTTTTGATAACCCGTTGTGATATCTAAATAACCCTGTGGTTTAATATCAACTTTAGGTAAGCCTCCCTGTGTATTAAATAACCTGTTGACAAAACTTTCATGAAATTTCAATTTTGACTTACCAGGGTCGCGGCTCAATATGGATGTAATATCTCTTCGGTTTTGAAAATTTCTTGTAAGCAACTTTTGATTTTGCAGGCGCTGAAACTCTTCAAACGTAAGAGCTGTTGGATTGCGGTAGTAACGGTTCCCAACTTTTTCAACAATAAAATATTGCTTTGTTTTGGGGTCATAATAAACCGAATCACTGATATTAGAAGGATCTTTTAAATCAAATGATCTTCTGTTAGAAGATGTATAAGCATCTCCACGCCTGTCACTAATTGGATATTTTAAGCTGTCTGGCCTGGAAGAATCGGGAAGAAGCGTATAAGGTATTTTATCAAATCGATTATCGTTCGCTGATGCAGTAAAAGCAGCGAGTACGGCAATCATTACCAATAAGGCGGATATGTCGGTCTTACCTGTAGTCAAGAGTCTCTAAGCTGGTTGTCCCTGAAAATTATAATGCCTGTAAAACTTTTTTTATGAGGGCTTCAACTTGCGTAATACCGGGGTTGGCAGATTGAACTTTTTTAACTGCTGTTTCTGCTGCCGGACGGGCAATGCCTAAAGCCATCAGAGCATTTAACGCATCCTGCTCCAAAGTATTGTAAGTCAATGTAGAAATATTTGATTCCGGCAGAGATTTTTGTAGTTTATCTCTTAGTTCGAGTACCAGTCTTTGGGCGGTCTTTTTACCGATGCCCTTGATGCCTTCCAACAGCCTTTCATCTCCACTTACAATCGCCTTTTGTAACTCAATGGGTTGTACAGATGAAAGCATCATCCTGGCAGTACCAGCACCAATTCCCGATACACTGATCAGCTGAAGAAAAATCTCTCTTTCAGCTTTATCAAAAAATCCAAACAACACATGTGCATCTTCTTTTACCTGGAGCCAGGTATGTAAAATACCTTTTTCTAGCTTTTGTATATGCGTATAGGTGTTCAAACTAATTTGTATTTCATAACCAACCCCACCTACTTCCATATGAACTAATGCTGGAGATTTATAAGTATATGTCCCGTTTAAATATGCTATCATAATCAGCGTTAACTCCCTCAAAAGTAATGGTTTCAGCCTTTATAAGCATCAACCCCGCAAACATAAAACCAGTAGTTTTTAGGGCGATTAGACTGGGATTTGTACTTTTGCCACTCTTTTTAAAAGAATAGGCAAACATGAGCAAAAAAATCTCGGCCGCCATTACAGCAGTGGGTGGTTTCGTTCCGGAAGATAAGTTGACAAACTTTGACCTGGAAAAAATGGTAGATACCAACGACGAATGGATAAGAACCCGTACTGGTGTTGAAGAAAGAAGAATTTTAAGGGGTGAGGGAAAAGCAACTTCTGACATGGTGGTTCCGGCAGTACAGCAATTATTGGAGAAAAGAGGAATAGGGGCTGACGAAATAGATTGTTTGATCGTAGGCACTGTTACCCCCGATATGGTATTCCCTTCCACAGCCAATCTTGCCTGTGATAAACTGGGGGCAAAAAATGCCTGGGGATTTGATCTGTCTGCAGCATGCTCAGGCTTTTTATATGCACTTACTACCGGAGCAGCATTGATTGAAAGTGGACGCTATAAAAAAGTAGTAGTTGCTGGAGCTGATAAAATGAGTGCTATCATTGATTATACCGACAGGGCTACCTGTATTATTTTTGGTGATGGCTGTGGTGCTGTATTATTAGAAGCCGATGAAGAAGGTTATGGGGTGCAGGATAGTATTTTAAGAAGTGATGGCAGCGGATGTAAATATTTACACATGAAGGCTGGTGGTTCTTTAAAACCGGCATCTATTGAAACTGTAACAAACAAAGAACACTTTGCTTACCAGGAGGGTCAGGCAGTTTTCAAATTTGCTGTAAAGGGAATGGCTGATGTAAGTGCTGAGTTACTGGAAAGGAACCAGTTAACCGGTGAAGATATTGCCTGGCTGGTACCTCACCAGGCCAATAAAAGAATTATTGATGCCACTGCCGATCGCATGGGTTTAAACCATGAAAAAGTAATGCTAAATATTCAGCGGTATGGCAACACAACTGCTGGCACTATCCCTCTTTGTTTATGGGAATGGGAAAAACAATTAAAAAAAGGCGACAATGTGGTACTGGCTGCTTTTGGTGGTGGATTTACATGGGGCGCCACTTTAATCAAATGGGCGTATAACAGTTAATTTAAAATATCACTCTTAATAAAATGAAACTTTTTGTTGCATCCCTATTGTCTGGTTTATTATTAGTATCGTCCTGTAACGATTCTCCGGTTGCCTCTAATAAAGTAAGAACTTTTGAGGAACGTTTTAAAGAGCTGGAAGAAGGTATTCGAAAAAACCCGGATTGGTTAGCTTCCATTGAGAAAAAAGCAAAAGAAAAAAATATTCCCGTTGACTCCATGATTAAACTGGATGTTACCTGGATGATTGACGAACAGGACGGTAAACACAAGCAACAAGCTCCGGCAACAACTGCTGATTCTGCTACAGGTGCTAATAAAAAATCCTACGAAGAAAGAGTGAGAGAAGCGGAGGATGCCATTCGTAAAAATCCGGATTGGTTAAATTCAATTACCCTCAAAGCTAAGGACAGAAAAATTTCTGTTGATTCAATGATCAAAATTGATGCTGCCTGGACCATTGACGAACAGGATGGGAAACATAAAAAATAAAGCAAAACTCCTTATAAAAAAATCCACGCATTTTTTTTGACGTGGATTTATTATTTTTTCCTGCTCCAAATTATAAAATCCGTTGGAGGGATTTTTTCAACACCCAATGCTCTCAGCATCGTTACCAATTGTCCCCGGTGATACGAACCATGATTAAAAACGTGGAGTATCATTTGAAAAACGGGTTGTTTAAAATATTCTTTTTTACTGTTTTGATAAGCAAATACATGTTCTACTGCGGCAGTGGTTGCATTGCTGATCCACTCCACCCAAAGCTTGTTTTGCTGCAGTAAGCCATTAACTGCTTCCTGCATAGTTGGATTAAAGTTCTCGCTGGGAATAACAATCTTTTCGTGCAATTTCATGCGTTGCCACCAGGCACTTTCTGCATCCCACATGTGCAAAACAGTGGCGTATAAATTGGGGAAACTGCCGGGTACAATTTGCTGTTGGGTGTTTTCATCCAGCTTTAGAATTACGTCTAACAACTTTTGATTGGCCCACAAATTATACGCAGCATATTGCTGTAAAATTTCTTTCATTATAGTATTCGATTCGTTAAGTGTTATGGCACAATTTAATTACTTCCCGAAGAAAATATTTCGAATAGTGCTTTAACTTTTAAACAGGTAATGCCCAATGGCAGGCTATCTTAAAGTCCAGCTTAGTTTTTTATCGTAACTTTTGTCCTCTTTAAAAATTATAAAAACAAAACCAACTGTAATGAAGAAATTTCTTTGGCTTCCCCTTGTTTTATTTATCGCCATCTTATCCTGCAAACAAAAACAACAGTACGATACGATCATCCGCAACGGAATGATCTACGATGGTAATGGAGGCGAACCCTTTAAAGGCGATATTGCTATCCAAAACGACACCATTGCTTTTATTGGAGACCTGTCGAATGCAACAGCAAAAAATGACATTGATGCCAAAGGAAATGCCGTTGCTCCCGGGTTCATCAATATGATGGGCCATTCGGAAGAAGCCTTGATACAGGATGGAAGATGTAATAGTGATATCCGCCAGGGTGTAACTACTGAGATATTCGGTGAATTCAGTATGGGACCTCTGAATGCAAAGATGAAGCAACAATTACAGGATGGGCAGGGCGATATTAAATACAAAGTGCAATGGAATACATTGGGCGAGTACATGAATTTTTTGGAGAAAAAAGGCATCTCCGCCAACATTGCTTCTTTTGTTGGTACAGGCGCTGTACGTCAATATGTAATTGGAGAAGATAATAAAGCCCCTACTCCCGCACAGTTAGACAGTATGAAATTATTAATAAGACAAGCAATGGAAGAAGGAGCACTGGGTGTTACCAATGCGTTGATC
>JACPOD010000089.1 GCA_016185185.1 Sphingobacteriales bacterium
CCGTTTTGTAGCGGGATGGTTATCCAAAAAAATATCATGGTCTGTAATTGTTATCAGCTGTGCTGTATTAGCAGTTGTATTATTGCTGGCTATCTTACCGCAATTAAAGCCATCCGAACATGTAGTGGTGTTAAGCAGTTTGTCAGAAGTGCCTATGCTTGGATTTGTTTTGCCACTTATCGGTTTGTTTATTGCTCCAATTTATCCATTACTTAATTCAACAGTACTTAGTCATTTGCCTAAAAGCCTTCATTCACCCATGTCGGGTTTAATTATTATTTTTTCTGCCCTGGGAGGTACTATCGGCTCAAGAATTGTAGGAACACTATTTAAAAACATTGGCGGTGTAAAAGCTTTTTACTTTTTAATTATACCTATTGTTTTGCTTATCATTTCGGTTTTATTTATACAGCGGATGATCAAACGAAATGAAGCAAAAAACACATTGACGCATTAATACATTTACACAGAACATTTCATTTATGGTGCAGGCGTTTTTTACAGATACACTTTTCAAAGATGTGCAATCAGGAAAAATATTTTCTGACGGTAAGACTTTTTCTGACTGTGTCCCAAAATATGATCTGGATGAGATTAATAAGGCATACCGCCAACAAAAAGGCACCCCTGGATTTGATCTCAAAGAATTTGTATTGCAAAATTTTAAACTGCCTGTAGTACCCCAATCAAATTTTGAAACAGATATAACAAGACCGGTTGAAGAACACATCAATAAACTATGGGATGTGCTTACCCGCCAGCCCGATAATCAATCATCATCATTAATTCCATTACCCCATCCATATATTGTTCCCGGTGGAAGGTTCAGGGAAATTTATTACTGGGACAGTTACTTTACCATGCTCGGTTTACAAGCTTCAGGGAGGATTGATATGATTGAGAATATGATCGATAATTTTTCGCATCTTATTGATACCATCGGTTATATCCCCAATGGAAACCGTACTTATTATATTGGCCGTTCGCAACCGCCTTTTTATTCATTGATGGTCCGTTTGCTGGCAAAGGAAAAAAGTGATGATGTACTGGTAAAATATTTACCCCAACTTGAAAAGGAATATGCTTTCTGGATGAAGGGCGAAGCATTTGCAGATGAAAAGATAAATGCATCCCATCATGTAGTAAAAATGCCAGATGGCGCCATCATGAACAGGTATTGGGATGAAAACGATTCACCCAGACCGGAATCATATATCGAAGATATTGAACTGTCACATCAATCAAAAACAAACAAAGCTGAACTATTCCGTCATGTGAGAGCCGCCGCAGAATCAGGTTGGGATTTTAGCAGCCGGTGGTTTAAGAATATAAATGATTTTTCAACCATACACACAACTGATATTATACCGGTTGATTTAAATTGCCTGTTACTGCATTTAGAAGAAACATTATTTTCTGCCTATCAGCTTTCCGGAAATTCGTTTTCAGAAGATCTTTTTGCGGCGAAGATTAATCAGCGAAAAAAAGCCATAAAGCAATATTGCTGGAATGAAACAACCGGTTTTTATTTTGATTACGATTTTGTTGCACAAAAACAAAAAGATACGGTTACACTGGCCGCTTTTGCACCTTTATTTTTTAAAGTAGCTGAAAAAGAGCAGGCCTCAAAAGTTTTATCTGTATTAACAAGGGAATTGCTGTGTGATGGAGGAGCGGTAACCACAACAAATAAAAGCGGACAACAATGGGATGCACCCAATGGCTGGGCGCCTTTACAATGGATGACGATCATTGGTTTAGAGTATTATGGATATAACGAACAGGCAAAAGAAATAGCGGAGCGGTGGATACAATTGAATAAAGATGTTTTTAAACGAACCGGTAAGCTAATGGAAAAGTATAATGTTGCAGAAACACATTTGGAAGCAGGTGGGGGAGAATATCCCGGGCAGGATGGTTTTGGCTGGACAAACGGAGTATTATTAGCATTGATAAAAAGGTATGCTTTGTAATAAAAGAATTTGTAAAGAAAGGCAGCGATTTTAATATTTATGTAGTCAATCCTTTATGAACCGGGACCTTACATTTATTCTTATTACATTATTAGTTGTTACTTCCTGCAATTCCCCAAGGTTTATTCATACACCTACTGGTTTGAATAACCCTTTTTTTCTCAAAGAAATGACTCTAAGCTGGGAGCTTATATTTCTGGAAACACAAAGAGCGGAGAGATAGGGTCTGGTGAAAACAAAGCCAGGGGAACAGATTTCATGGCAGCTTATGCGGTTACAAACCATATAGCAATTACAGGAAGTATTCATAACCGAAACGAAGTAAATTTTTATAAGGCCTACCGGGTCAGTCCATTTGACACCTCTTTTGTTTATTACAAAAGAAGGGAGTGGGAAGCAGGCCTGGGTTATTTTATGACACTGAATAAAAGTAAAACCGTAATGATTAATTTTTATTCTGGTATTGGCAATGGAACTTATAAAGTTACGGATACCGGTTTCGTAAATAGCGTAAGGTACCAAAGGATTCATACATCCGCACCCTTTAAATTTTATTTTCAACCATCTCTAAACTTTGTATTTCCATCTGCAAGGATTGGAGCCATATGCAGGGTAAATGTTATAAAGTTTAATAATGTTATTACAAATTACACCAGTGATGAACTGGTTTCTTTTCATCTTGATGGTTTGAATAATAAAGTGTTAGTGTTTCCGGAAATAGGTATAAACTTTGTTATCAGACTTCCCCAATGGCCGTGGGTGGCTGTGGAAGGTCAAACTTCTGTTAACTTTAATGATGATGCTTATTACCGTTCCAGGACATTTAATGCTTCTGCGGGATTGCTTATTGAACCGTTTGAGTTATTAAAAAAGAAGAAAATAACTGAATAATATAGCTTTTATCCGGGTAAGCTTATATTTGCTTTCACCGAATGCCTGCTATGTCAAATTTTAAAATTAAATTTTCCCTTTTTTTAAATTTTTTTGTTTTTGCTATTCTATTAAATAGTGTTGGTATTGTAATACTCCTGGTACAAAAAAGCTTTGCTGTCACAAAATCGGGAGCGGCAATATTAGACCCCTTTAAAGATGTAAGTGCTGTTATTATTTCTTTTATAGTTACCTCCAGTTTAATAAAGATCGGATATAAAAAAGTAATGCTAATGGTATTGGGGTGCATGGCGATTGTTTGTTTTAGTATGCCATTTACCAGTAGTTTTCTTGCAATTAAATTATTATTTGCTGCGGTTGGTTCTGGTTTTGCTGTTTTAAAAATGGCTGTATTTGGTACCATTGGTTTAATATGTAACAACGAAATAGAGCATATACGGTTCATGAATTTTTTGGAGGCTTGTTTTGGCGCCGGGATTGTTACAGCATATTTTATTTTTGCCCGGTTTATTAATGTTGCAGATCCTTCCAATATTTCATGGCTCAATGTTTATTTTTTACTCGGATCAATGGTGATCTTGGCTTTTTTATTATTACTCATTTCTCCCCTTGATGAATCTGCAGCTAAGGGTTCATCCGTTAATAAAACTATTTCGATGGCTGCGCTTTTCCGGCTGGCAGCTAAACCCATAGTTTTATTGTTTGTTTGCTGTGCGTTCTTTTATGTATTACTGGAACAAAGTGTGATGAACTGGCTTCCTACATTTAATAATAATGTGCTTAAACTGAATGAATCGTTAAGTATAAAAATGGCCAGTATTTTAGCTGCTTCTATTGCCGCCGGAAGATTTTTATCAGGTTTATTATTGAAAAAGATGCATTGGTTAACGCTGTTAAGCAGTTGCCTGGCACTTTCCGCATTGATATTAATACTATTACTTCCGGCAACACAAAACTTTATTGATACGTACATCGGAGTACAAATAACATCTATTGCGAATGTACCACTTGTAGCTTTTATTTTTCCTTTGATAGGGTTGATGCTTGCACCTGTTTACCCTGTTATAAACTCAGTTATACTGAGTTCATTACCTAAACCACAACACGGGCTTATGTCGGGACTGATAATAATATTTTCAGCCCTGGGAAGTTCCGTAGGCGCCATCATTACCGGAATAATTTTTCAATGCCACGGAGGCCAGGCGGCTTATTATTTTGCTTTAGTACCAATAGTTCTTTTAGTTGTTCTTTTATTTATGTTTCGCAAGCAGCATGATAAAATAGCAAAACAGTTAGTTGGTTAAAAAAAACTCATCTTGGTTCAAATAAATGAAAACAATAGGGATCAATAATCAGGTGTTCAAGATTGGAGCCAATAGTATATTCTTTTTCTGTCCAGTGATCATATAATTTAACAGGAACATTACCGTGCTCTTTAAACGCCAGCCAGGTTAGATATGATGTTTTGCTGCTGAAATTAAAAATACCATATAATCTTTGCTCTTCATGAGTCCTTAAAAAACCGGCAACATAAATATTATGAGGTGTTAGCCAGGTAAGGTTTTTATAATCGCCTACTACTTTTAATTTCTTTCTTATAGCGATTAATTTTTGTGTGGCAGAAAATACTTTGTTTTCTATCGTTCCTGCTTCGTCTATTTTTTTATTCTTTTCCCAATCAATAACCGGGCGGTGCATCCATCGGTTATCATAACTTTTGCCGGAATCATTTAAATAAGAATAATCGTTTATGTACCCGGCTTCATCTCCATAAAAGATCATAGGTATGCCCCCAAGGAAAAAACTATGCGCCTGCATCAATAAAATTTTGCGGATAGAAAGTTCAATAGCATCCGGATCATTATTGTTCATTGCGTTTTCCAAACCACACAAAGATGCCAGTGAGCCGCTGATTCTTGCATCACCTGTTTTTGGATTGAATGAAAATAAAGCACCTGTTGCCGGACTTCCGGGATGGACGCCGGAATAATATTCTTTTAAAAACTTGCGGTGCTGATACGGACTGTACCCGGCATATTCAATCATGTAGTCATCATAGCCTAACCCAATATCATCATGACATCTTGTATATGTTATCCAGGAAGTGCCGAAAGGTTTTTGCAAAATTTGATGTTGTGCAGCCAGCATTACTCTTGTGTCTCCTGTTGCCAGCATATCCCATTGCAAAGCCATATGCGTGGCATTGTAAGCAAAATCACATTCTTTGGCGGTGTATAAACCGGTACCAAAATATTTCATGATCTCTTTAGGGGCTACTATTGCTTCGCCTAATAAAGCCATGCCTGGTGTGGCAATGGTAACACATTGTTTAATGAGACGTAATAAACTATGTGCCTGTGGTAAATTCTGACAAGTTGTAC
Source organism: Sphingobacteriales bacterium (assembly GCA_016185185.1). GTDB lineage: Bacteria > Bacteroidota > Bacteroidia > Chitinophagales > Chitinophagaceae > AWTP1-9. The sequence goes on from JACPOD010000089.1 coordinate 5,246, forward strand.
CTAATTGTTTCCAGATGAAAGCCGGTGCATCAATGCGAAGAATATCCACACCGAGATTCGCATAAAAGAAAATATTATCGAGCATTTCTCTGAGTACAACAGGATTTGTGTAATTCAAATCCCATTGATAATGGTGAAACACTGTCATCACCCATTTATTACACTCTTGTACATAGGTAAAATTGCCGGGTGAGCTTTCCGGGAAAATCTCGGGCATTGTTTTATCGTATTCATCAGGAACAGTACGGTCATCAAACATGTAGAAGTATTGCTGGTAAGTTTGATCACCTGCTTTTGCTTTCTCTGCCCACTCATGCCGGTGTGAAGTATGATTGAGTACAATATCAATCATCAGGTACATGCCGGCTTTATTCATCTTTTGTTGTACAGCCTGTAAGTCTTTTAATGAGCCGAAGCGTTGGTCAACTTTTCTGAAATCAGAAACAGCATAGCCTCCATCACTTTCGCCTTCGGGGCTTTCAAACAATGGCATCAGGTGTAAAAAGTTTACCCCCAGTTTTTGAAAATAATCCAGCTTTGTTCCAAGATTTTTAATTCCGCCACAAAAACGATCCACATACAAACTCATACCGGTAATTTCATTACTCAGAAACCAGTTGCCTTTTTGTTCTTTTTCTTCATCCTTCGTTTTCATCAGTTCGGGACGGTTGATATACGCATTGATGATTGTTTCAATCAGCTGATCGAATAATTTAACTGACCCAGGGTGATTGCCATAAATTTCATTGTATAAATAGTTTAGAGAATCGGCATTGGCCATCATGCGTACATAAAACAAATTATCTTTTCCGGCAATATCAATTTTGTTTTGCAGGAGAAGCGTATTAATATGCTGATGGAGTTGGCGGTCGTACATAGCTGGTTGCTTGTTTCTGGTTGTTTGTTGCTGGTTATCTAATTATTTGAAGATATCGCTGCTTAAATGTTTAAATGCTTCCATGGCTCCCATGTATTCACAGGTTCTGGCGCCGGCTTTATTGGCGTTTAAAATAATATGCTTCCATTGATCAGCCGTCATTGTTTTTATTTCAGTTAGTGTTTTATTACTTAGCTGATAGAGTACTGCACCCACAAATGCATCGCCAGCACCGGTGGTATCAACAGGTTTTACTTCAATGCTGGGAATGATATGTGTTTCTTTATTCAATCCCAGTAATGTTCCTTCTTTACCCAATGTAATGGCAAATGCACTGCTGGTTTTTTCGAGCAGAACAGTGGTGGCATCAGCTAATGTTGATTTGCCCGTTAATAACATTGCTTCTTCGTCACTTACCTTAAAGAAATGACAACTGTTTAAAAAGTTCCAGCTCTGGTCAACAAAACTTTGTGTGTTATGGCGGAATAATAAATGACGATAATTGGGATCGAAACTGATGAAAATATTTTTTTGTAAAGCCTTCATCAGTAAACCTGCATAAGCTGCCTGTAAGGGTCCGGGTAAGAAACCGGTGGCAGATCCAAAATGCAGAATCGAAAATTCATCCAGGTTGATGCCGTCCACTTCTTCGTTGCTCAGCTGACCATCTGCTCCACGGTTGAAATAAAAATCTCTTTCGCCGTTTTCCATCAGCGATACAAAGGCGAAGGTGGTGAAATAATGTTCATCCTGTAAAACCCATTTGGTAGATACATTGAACGATTGCATTACATCAATCAGGTGTTTACCAAAAGGATCAATACCAACTTTAGCAGCTAATTCCACTTCTCCGCCTAATGCTGCAATGGCGGCGGCTACATTCGTTGGTGCACCGCCTGGTTTCTTTAAAAAATTTTGTCCTTCAGATAATGATTTGCCTTTATCGGTACAAATCATATCAATTAAAGCTTCTCCAATACAAAGAATCTTATTCATAAAATTATAATTCATAAACTGCCGCTTCATATGGTTTCAATGAACCATTGGCAGAAGCAACTGAATAATTATTGATCAGCAGGTTTGCTTTTGAAATATCAATGCCAGTGTTTACGGCTGCCTCTTTACTGGTAAAGTTCAGCAATACTAAAAATTTCTTGCCATTCAGTTCTCTTGTATAGGCATATACCGAAGGATTGTTATTATCCAGCAATGTATATTTCCCATACACAAGAGCAAGATTATTTTTTCTTAACTGCACCATCTTTCTGAAGTAATTCAAAACAGAGCTGGCATCTTTATCCTGTGCAGCAGCATTAATACTGGCATAGTTTGGATTTACATTTATCCATGGTGTGCCTGAACTGAAACCGGCATTTGTTGAATTGTCCCATTGGAAAGGAGTGCGGCAATTATCACGACTTTCAAAAGCTTTACGTTTAATAAACTCAGTTAAGTTGCCACCGTTTGCTTTTTGATACTGGTACTCATTCAGTGTTGCCACATCACGGTAATCTTCAATTTTATCAAAACGGATATTGGTCATTCCTAATTCATCGCCATTATAATAGTAAGGGGTGCCACGCATGCTCATTAAAAAGGTGATGAGCATTTTAGCAGAAGGGTCTCTGAATTCCGGGGCATCGTTTCCATATCGTGTAACCAATCTTGCCTGATCATGATTCGAGAGAAAAACAGATACCCATCCTTTCTCTGCAAAAGCACTATCCCATTTTGTAAATATTTCTTTGAATTTTATAATGCTGTATTTCTCTCCATCGGGTGTTGATGGATACTTCGATAAATCAACAGCATCAAACGGATAAGCCATTCCTAATTCATGTCGGTCTTCATCTACTAAGTTATGTGCATCTTCCAGTGTTTTTCCGGCCCCTTCCGCTACACTCATTACATCATACTTACTAAACACTTCTTTGTTCATTTCCTTCAGGTAATCGTGCAGGCCATTACCCATAGCATAGTATTTTACAAAATCCGTTTTCAAATCTGCAGGCAATACCGGCCAGGTAGTATCTTTTGCGGCAAATTGAAATGCATCTAACCGAAAACCATCCACGCCTTTATCGGCCCAGTAACGCATCATCGAATAAATCTCCTGGCGAAGTGCTGGATTTTCCCAGTTAAGGTCTGGCTGTTTGCGGGAAAAATAATGCAGGTAATAAGCATTGGTAATAGAATCATATTTCCATGCATCATGATTTACATCAAATAAACTGTAGCGGTAAGGAGGTTTGCCTCTTTCTGCATTCCACCAGTGGTAATAGTTGCGGTACGGACTTGTTCTTGAACTGCGGCTTTGTTTAAACCATTCATGTTCATCACTGCTGTGGTTTACTACAATATCCATCACCAGTTTTATACCTCTGTCATGCATTCCTTTTAATAAGGCATTAAAATCATCCATCGTTCCAAAATCTTTCATGATGTTACGATAGTCACTTATATCATATCCGTTATCATCATTAGGTGAACTGTAAATGGGATTTAACCAAACAGCAGTGACACCTAAACTTTTTATATAGTCTAATTTTGAAATGATTCCTTTTAAATCACCCACACCATCACCATCACTATCTTTAAAACTGCGGGGATAGATTTGATATACCACTGCTTCTTTCCACCATTTTCTGTTTAGGGAATCAGCAACAGTTTCTTTTTTCTCAGGTGTGTTGTTATTGCAGGAAACAATACATGCTGAAAATAAAATACAACAGATAATATGTACTAAAATTTTTTTCATGTCATTGTTTTTTAATGTCCGCCACCCACAGGCATTTCAAGATCACCGGTAATTTTTTTTGCCTTTATCAATAATGTAAGCGTTGCAGCAATTAATAATAATATACCTGCAAACTGTATTGCCTTGCTGCTGTCATTATGCAATTGATGTTTCATAATAAAGCCAAAAGTGGTTGTTTGAATAAACATCGGTATCACAATCATCATATTGATAATACCCATGTACACACCATATTTTTCTTTTGGGATATCACCAACTACCATTAAATAGGGTATTCCCATCATACTTGCCCAACCGATACCAAAACCAGTAATGGCTATATAAAATAAATTCAACTGGTGTACTTGGGAGAAAACAATAAAACCAACACCAGCCAGCAACAAACAAATAAAATGAACATATTTGGCGCCGATCTTCTTTGCAAAACCAACCAATAAAAATGCAACTAAAAAAGTTACAATGTTATACCAGCCATTAATACCGCCAGTTTCTGACACAGCTTTTTCATATTTCTTATTATTGGCTTCAATGATCTCGAGGAATGCGATATCATTACCTGCAACTGGGGTAGCTACTTTATCTTTGTATGCTGCTACTAAAGAGGAAGCAGTAGCATTGTTATTGAAAATTTCTTCTGTATTTAATTTGTTTTCTTCGGCATACTTTTTTACACCATCCTTAAAAGCTGTATAACTATTCATCAAAACTTTTTCCTGTTCAGTTAATTCCTGGTAGTGCCAGCCAAAAGCATTTTCTGCAACAGCCTTTGATGAGTTTTGCCAGTAGCAAAAAAGGGCATACCATTGAAATAAATATACCAATGCCAGCATCCACATTATTTTGGGCATTGATTGTATGGCATGCACAATTTCAATAAAAGGTGACAGCACACCCTGTAATGTTCTTACTATAGTATTATTGCTGTTAGGATTTTTTATTATGGTATAGAGGAAAAACGCCCATACCAAACAAATGGGCAACAACAGTAAACTTAGCAAATCGTTATTTACAACATTCTTCAATAAAAAATAAATTCCTATGGGGCCTGCTGCAATTACAATCAATACGGTAACAATTTGAATGAATGGACTTGGTTTATTATGGTTATACTTCTTTATTTCTTTTATCTCTTCCTCCGTTGGTGGAATTTCAGAAGTTTTCTTCATACTCCACCAAACAGTGGCAACGGAGCAAAAAGCACCAAGAAAAAATGAGGCAAATACCCATGCAGGAAGTTTGCCTGTTTTACCAACAAAAATCAAAGGGAATGCGAGCAAAGAAAAATTGGCAAGAGTTTGCCCAAGTCCGGTAAAAAAACTTTGCGCCTGAAAACCGGTTGCTTGCTGCGATTTATCAAGTTTATCGGCAACAAATGCACGGTAAGGCTCCATAGCAGTATTATTACCGATATCGAGAATCCATAATAAGCCTACTGCCATCCATAAAGCGCTGCTGAAGGGAAAAAGGAACAATGCAATGCTGCACAATACAGCTCCTATAAAAAAATAAGGTTTTCTTCTTCCCCAATTTTCACTCCAGGTTTTATCACTTAGTGTTCCTATGATGGGCTGGATTATTAAACCAGTAAGCGGACCAGCTAAGTTTAATATTGGTATCTGATCAGGGCTTGCTCCCAAAAAATCGTAAATAGGGTTTACGGCACTTTGCTGCAATCCAAAACTATATTGAATCCCAAAAAATCCAAGATTCATATTGATAATCTGCCAAAAACTAAGTCTGGGTTTCGATAGCATCATAACTAAGCAATTGAGTATATATAGGACTTTCAAGATACAATCATCACTACATATAAAATTCACTTTAATTACGGTTATTTTTCAAAAGGGTTTTGCAATCGTTTGTTGTTACAATAAAGTTTATGCAATTAATTTAGCGATCTATTCAATAAAAAATGATATCAGGATGTAATAAGATCGGAGGTCTTTCAATTATTGGCAAAAACAATCCATTATTTTTAAAATCAGCAAAAATTTTATTATAAATCAATTAGTTATAAAGGTGCGATAAAAAATAGTACCCATAAATTTTGGTAAATAACTTACATCACCTCACCTTTGCGCTCCAATTAAAATTTACTGCCGGGATGGCGGCGGTATCATAAAAACAGATAATAAAATGAGTAAACTACATTTCACTACTAAACATGCGAATGCGGCTACCGTGCAGCGTAACTGGTACGTTGTGGACGGTACTAATCAAACCGTTGGTCGTATGTGTGCTAAAATCGCTGCGGTTCTTCGTGGTAAGAACAAAGCGTATTACACTCCTCACGTTGATTGCGGAGATTTTGTAATCATCATTAATGCCGACAAGGTTAAATTCACCGGAAACAAATTAGAGGACAAGGTTTACCAGAATTTTTCTGGTTACCCTGGTGGTTTAAAAGAAGAAACTGCGGGAAGTTTATTAGCCCGTCGTCCGGATGCTTTATTAGAAAGAGCCGTTAAAGGTATGCTGCCAAAAAATCGTTTGGGTCGCAAAATGATCAAAAAATTATTTGTGTACGCTGGTGACAAACATCCGCACACTGCACAACAACCTAAAGAATTAAAATTTTAATTAACTGCTGAAAGCTAAAAGCCAAAAGCAAAAAGCATAAAAATGGAAAAGCAAAAAAATACAGTTGGTCGTCGTAAGGAAGCCATTACCCGTGTATTCCTTTCAAAAGGGAATGGCAGCATTACAGTTAACGACAAAGATTATAAAACTTATTTCCCGCTGGTTTATTTACAAAACCAGGTGGAACGTCCACTAAAAGCTATTGAAGCTATTGACAAATTTGATGTAAAGATCAACGCAAGCGGTGGTGGTGTAAAAGGACAGGCAGAAGCTGCTATGCTGGGTATTGCCCGTGCACTGGTGGAAGTAAATGCTGAATTCCGCCCGGTATTGAAGGGTGCTGGTTTATTAAAACGTGACCCACGTTCTGTTGAGCGTAAGAAATTTGGTCATAAAAAAGCAAGAAGAAGTTACCAGTTCAGTAAACGTTAAGGCCCCCTCTGTCCCCCAAAGGGGGAAAATCGGGAGTTTATTAATAATAAGATCTTTAAAAAATTATTTTATAAAAACGCTTTCTAAGCCCCGCCAAAGGCTGGGTTGGGGAGGCCTCAAATTTTAAAAATGGAAAATAACACTTCATTACAACAGCAATTACTCGAAGCCGGTGTACATTTTGGCCACCTGCGTAAGAAGTGGAACCCCAAGATGCTGCCTTACATCTTTGCTGAAAAGAAAGGCATCCACATTATTGACCTCAACAAAACAGTGGAAGGTTTACAGGAATCTGCTGCTGCATTAAAGCAAATCGCTAAAAGCGGTAAGAAGATCATGTTTGTGGGAACAAAAAAACAGGCAAAGGAAATTGTTACCGAATGCGCCCAGCGGGTTAATATGCCTTATGTTACAGAAAGATGGTTGGGAGGTTTCTTAACCAACTTTAATACCGTACGTAAGAGCGTTAAAAAAATGCAGAGTATTGAAAAAATGCTGAATGATGGTACGCTGGACAGCATCACTAAAAAAGAACGTTTAACATTAACACGTGATAAAGAAAAAATGGAAAAAGTATTAGGTGGTATTGCTCAACTGGGCCGTGTCCCTGCTGCTTTGTTCATTGTGGATATTGGCCACGAACATATCGCTTTAGCAGAGGCAAAACGTTTGGGTATTACTACGTTCGGTGTAGTGGATACAAACTGCGACCCTAATAAAGTTGATTTTGCAGTTCCTGCCAATGATGATGCTACTAAATCAATTGCCATCATTGCACAGTATATCACTGCTGCAATTGCCGAAGGTTTAGCAGAAAGACAGGCAGAAAAAACAGATGAAGCGGAAGATGCCGAAGAAGTAGTGGATAGAGGACCCAAGTTTGAAGCCGAAGGCGAAGAAGGCGGTGAAAGAAGAGGTGGCGGGCGTCGTGGACCCGGTGGTGGTAATACAGGCGGAGGTCCAAGAGGTGGTGGTAACAGACGTGGCGGTGGCGGCCCCGGCCGTTCAGGCGCTGGTGCTCCAAGAAGAACAGCTGGCGGCAGATAAGTGAAGGAAAGAAAATGAGTTAATCATTTTCAAATTTTCAAATTTTCAAATCATCAAATTAAAATGTCAACAATAACAATAACAGCAGCAGATATTAATAAACTGCGCCAGGCAACCGGTGCAGGTATGATGGATTGCCGTAAAGCGTTAACAGAATCAAACGGTGATTTTGAAGCTGCTATCGACTGGCTACGTAAAAAAGGAGCTAAAGTAGCTGCTTTACGTGGCGACCGTGATGCAAAAGAGGGCGTGGTATTAGCAAAAACAACCAGTGATCACAAAACAGGTATTACCCTTTGCGTTAGCTGCGAAACCGATTTCGTAAGCAAGAACAATGATTTCATTGCTTTTGCACAAAGCATTATGGATGCAGCTATCGCTAACAACGTTAAGTCTGTTGATGAGCTGAATGCTGTTGAAATAAATGGCGCTAAAGTAGCTGATTTAGTAAATGATAAATTAGCTTCTATCGGCGAAAAAATTGGTGTTTCTAAATTCGAAAGGATTGATGCTGATTATGTAGCGTCTTATATCCACGGTGCTAACCGCCTGGGTGTATTGGTAGGTTTCACTAAAGCAATTAACGACGAAGCAGGTAAAGATATAGCTATGCAAATTGCTGCTATGAATCCTGTGGCGGTCGATGCTGACAGTGTTCCTGCCGCTACCGTAGAAAGAGAAAGAGCAATTGTTACAGAGCAAATATCCGCTGATCCTAAAATGGCTGGTAAGCCTGCTGAAATGATCGCTAAAATTGCAGATGGTAAATTGAATGCCTTCTTCAAAGAGCAAACATTACTGGCTCAGGCTTTTGTTAAAGATAGCAGCAAATCCGTAGCTGATTATATTAAAAGTGCAGATGCTGATGTTAAAGTAATTTCTTTTAAAAGAGTTGCTTTAGGATAATCAATCAGTTTCTAAATGATATATAAAAGGGAAGCAGTAACTGCTTCCCTTTATTTTTGTACTGCTAAAAGAACAGTTATGAATGAATACAAAAAATATTTTGAAGCCAACAAAGAGTTGTGGAATAAGCGAACAGCGGTGCATAAAAAATCAGCCTTTTATGATGTGGCTTTTTTTAAGCAGGGAAAGAATATGCTCACACCAATTGAGTTAAATGAATTGGGTGATGTGAAACGGAAGAAGATGCTCCACTTGCAATGCCATTTTGGACTGGATAGTTTATGCTGGGCAAGATTGGGAGCTGAAGTGACAGGTGTCGATTTATCCGATGCTGCTATAGATGAAGCCAGGAGAATAAATGAGGAGATGGGATTAAATGCAAAATTTATCTGTAGTAATATATACGATCTGAAAGGGCAACTGAATGAACAGTTTGATATTGTCTTTACTTCTTATGGAGTTATAGGCTGGCTCCCCGATTTGGATAAATGGGCTTCCCTGGTTGCGCATTACTTAAAACCCGGCGGCATCTTTTATATGGCCGAGTTTCACCCGGTAGTGTGGATGTTTGATGACGAGTTTACCAAAATTGAATATGCTTATGAAAACAGGGAGGTAATTATTATTGACAATTATGGAACTTATACGGACAGAAACGCAGCGATCAGCGGTAAAGAATATAGCTGGAACCATAGCCTGAGCGAAGTGCTGAATGCATTAATCAGGCAGGGAATGCAAATACAACTGTTTAATGAGTTTATGTATTCGCCATACCCCAATTTCCGAAATAGTGCAGAATTAAATCCCGGTCAATGGCATATACAGGGAATGGAAGGAAAGATACCGATGATATTTTCGGTTAAGGCGATGAAAAGATAGTTTCACGCAAAGGCACAACGACTTTTATTCTTTGCGCCTTGACTCCTTTGCGAACTTTGCGTGAAATAAAAAAGCTGAATAGTATTACAGAACGTACAAGAGTGCGACGCAAGAAAAACTCAATAAATAATCTGATGTTTGTCAATACACCTAAACAAAATCTGTCTTAAATTGGCCTAATTTTACAGTCTTATGAAAAGAAAAGAAGAACTACTACAGGATGTAGTAATAAAATTTGCCGGAGACTCCGGTGATGGTATGCAGTTAACTGGTAGCCAGTTTACCAATAACACTGCCTTAATGGGAATTGATCTGGCCACCTTTCCCGATTTCCCTGCCGAAATTCGTGCCCCAATAGGAACCCTGCCTGGTGTGAGCGGATACCAATTACGTTTTAGCAGCGACCGGATCTATACTCCCGGTGATGCCTGTGACGTACTGGTGGCAATGAATGCAGCAGCATTAAAAGCAAACTTAACAGCCATTAAAAAAGGCGGAAAAATTATTGCCAATATTGATGGTTTTGATAGTAGAAATTTACGCCTTGCTAATTATCCGGAAGGAGAAAATCCATTGGAGAACGACAGCCTGAGCAGTTATGAAGTAATTAAAATGGATGTTACTAAAATGACCCGTGAGGCATTAAAGGACATCCAGATGGGGATGAAAGAAAAAGACCGGGCAAAGAATATGTTTGTACTGGGCTTTTTATACTGGATGTATAACCGTGATATGGAAACCACCATCCAGTTTTTAAAAGATAAGTTTGGTAAGAAGGCCGAGATCATGGACAGTAATATTAAAGCATTACAGGCCGGCTATAATTATGGCGATACTACGGAAACATTCAGCACTACCTATAAAGTTGAGAAAGCAAAGATGGAACCCGGCATATACCGTTCCATTATGGGTAACCAGGCCGTGGCATTGGGATTGATTGCGGCTTCTGAAAAAAGTGGGTTGCCTTTGTTCCTTGGTTCTTATCCTATCACTCCTGCTTCAGATATTTTACATGAACTAAGTAAGTATAAAAATTTTGGGGTACGTACGTTCCAGGCTGAAGATGAAATTGCAGCTATTAGCTCTGCTATTGGTGCTTCTTATGGAGGTTTGCTGGGTGTTACTACTACTTCGGGTCCGGGTATGGCGTTGAAAGCAGAAGCTATGGGACTGGCAGTGATGCTGGAAATTCCATTACTGATTATAGATATACAACGGGGCGGCCCATCTACTGGTTTACCAACCAAAACGGAACAAAGCGATTTGTTGCAGGCATATTATGGCAGAAATGGCGAATGCCCTATGCCGGTAATATCTGCTTCTACACCGAGCGATTGTTTTGATGCAGTGTTTGAAGCAGTACGAATTTCTATTCAGCATATGACGCCAGTTATTTTTTTAAGTGATGGTTATATTGCGAATGGCGCTGAGCCATGGAAATTTCCTCAAAGTGCTGATTTAAAAGCGATCGAAGTAACATTCAAAAAAGGGTTGGATGAAGGCGAAGAAAAATTACAGCCCTATAAAAGAGATGAAAAATTAGTTCGCCCCTGGGCTATACCCGGCACGCCGGGACTGGAACACCGTATTGGAGGTTTGGAAAAACAGGATGTTACCGGTAACGTAAACTACGAACCCGATAACCACCAGCACATGGTGAAAACAAGGCAGGCCAAAGTGGATATGATCGCCAATTATATTCCGGAACAAACTATTGATAATGGTCCTGCCAAAGGAAAATTGCTGGTGCTGGGCTGGGGTAGTACTTATGGTTCCATCAAGAGTGCCGTAACAGATTGCCTGGAGCAGGGATATTCTGTAGCCCATGCTCATTTGCGGCATATGCGTCCTTTTCCAAAGAATTTAGGTGAGATACTGAGGAACTATGATCATGTACTGATCCCTGAGATCAATAACGGGCAGCTGATAAAAATTATCCGTGATGTTTATTTTGTAGATGCAAAGGGATACAACAAAATAAAAGGTACGCCGATTACGAAGGGGGAGTTGATGGAAGAGATAAAGAAGTATGTGTGATGAGTGAATGGTGAATAGTCAATAGTGAATATTGTCAGATGAGAGGAGCTAAATTAATTTTAGAAATAATAGGGTGGTGCCAGATAGCATTTGGCACCACTTTAATTTTTGCATTGATAGCTGCGGCTTTGTATTTTAGTTTTACCAATAATGTAACTGAAATTATATCCATCGGCATCATCATTGCTGGGTTTATAGCAGGTTCAGTTTGGGCAACCATTATCTGGAGAAAATATGGAACTATTGAATGGTTATCCCGCATAAGAAGAATTACATAATTATGAAACCTGCCTATAAAGCAGGTTTATTTTTTTAAAGATTGAAAATACTTACAAGCTTCTTTTATCCCGCATTGCTCACATTTAGGGTTCCTCGCTACGCAAATATAACGTCCATGTAAGATGAGCCAGTGATGGGCTTTGTGAATATATTCAGATGGAATTTCTTTGATCAGCTCTTTTTCAACGGCTAATGGAGTGGAAGCTTTTGGCGATACAAGACCAATCCGTTTACTCACCCTGAACACATGTGTATCTACAGCCATATTTGGTTGCTGGTCCACTACAGAAGTAATTACATTGGCTGTCTTTCGCCCAACACCGGGTAGTTGCACCAATTCATCTACTGTTAATGGAACTTCACCTCCAAACTTTTCTATCAGCATATTAGCCATACCCATTAAATGTTTGGTTTTGTTGTTGGGATAGGAAATGCTTTTGATTAAAGGAAAGAGTTCTTCGAAAGTAGATCTGGCTAAGGCAGGTGCATCGGGGAATTTTTCGAACAGGGCCGGGGTGGTCATGTTCACTCTTTTATCCGTACACTGTGCTGATAAAATTACGGATACCAATAATTGAAAGGGGTTGTCGTAAATTAATTCAGTTTCTGCATTGGGGGCATGCTGCAGAAAATAATCAATAATAAAACGATAGCGTTCTTTTTTTGTCATTACCCAAAAGTAATAACACAAAACAATCGTTGAAAAAGTAAATTATTTTTCTTGTAAAGCTGTGCCGGCGTTGTTGTAATGCAGAATATTCAATACCACTTCTGTGCGGGGTGAATAGCTGATCTCATTCAAATGGCGCAGTGAAGCCTTCAGTATATTTAATTTTTCCCGTAATGTCCAGTCTTTTTGAAGTTGTGCTTCAATGGCTAACTTTTCTTCCTGGCTAACTTCGTTGTACAAATAAAGTAACAAATCTTCTGGTGTAAAATTGTTCATAAATACTGTTAAAAGATAAATAATGGGGGTTTGTTTGAAGGTCTTTTATATCCTGGCGGCTGCCAGCAATCTGCTTTTTATAATAATCGGAGCTTTGTTTCAGTTCTTTTAGTTCCTGGTACCGGTCATACTGGGTCAATACATCGTTTTTATCAAAAAAAAGCATCCACACCACAAACCCAACTCCAGTAAGGAAGAATTTGTTTTTCAGGAATGAAGGAATGTAGTTAAGGAATTTCATGCCCTAAATCCCTAAAGGGATTTTTTAATTTTTGATAAAAGTAAGATTCATTTCTTAAATAAAGAAGACGTACTTGTTTTAAAAAAAGTACGTCTTCAAATTCTTTACTCCCCTTTAGGGGTTGGGGGCTGTTATTTACCAAACTTAATCTTCCCTTTTGGATAGATACCTGTTTCTCCCAGCATCTCTTCAATACGGAGCAACTGGTTGTACTTGGCAATACGATCAGTTCTTGAAGCAGAACCGGTTTTAATTTGTCCGCAGTTTAATGCTACAGCCAAATCAGCAATAGTGGTATCTTCTGTTTCACCGCTGCGGTGGCTCATGATGGTATTATAACCATTATGCTGTGCTAATGTAACCGCATTGATAGTTTCAGTAACGGTACCAATCTGGTTTACTTTTACGAGTAAAGCATTGCCAACACCGGTATCAATTCCCTGTTGCAAACGGAGCACATTCGTTACAAATAAATCGTCGCCTACCAATTGAATTTTTTTACCCAATGTATCTGTCAGTAATTTCCATCCTTTCCAGTCATCTTCGGCCATACCATCTTCAATAGAAACGATGGGATATTTTTTAACCCAACTGGCCCAGAAATCAACCATCTTTTCGCTGCTTAATTTTTTACCATCAGATTTATGAAAATGATATACTTTTTTAGCGCTATCATACATCTCACTTACTGCAGGGTCCATAGCGATGGCTATTTGTGTACCTGCTTTAAACCCGGCAGCAGTAATAGCGGTCATTACTGTTTCAATAGCTTCTTCATTACTTTGAATGTTGGGAGCAAAACCGCCTTCATCACCCACATTGGTGCTGTATCCTTTTTTCTTCAGTACAGTTTTCAGTGCATGAAAAATTTCAACACCCCAGCGCAATCCTTCACTAAATGAAGAAGCGCCAACAGGCATTATCATAAATTCCTGGAAATCTATTTTATTATCAGCATGCGAGCCGCCATTTAAAATATTCATCATGGGGATAGGTAACACTTTAGCGTTGCTTCCTCCAATATAACGGTACAATGGTAATGCAGCTTCCTGCGCAGCTGCTTTGGCAACAGCCATACTTACAGCCAGCAAAGCATTGGCGCCCAAAGCACCTTTATTAGCACTGCCATCCAGATCGATCATCAACTGGTCAATATGAACCTGGCGGCTAACCTCTGTTCCTACCAGTGCGTCTGCAATTTTATTATTTACATTGTCCACCGCTTTTAACACACCGCGGCCTAAAAATTTTTTCTTATCACCATCACGCAGTTCCACTGCTTCGTGAATACCTGTGCTGGCACCACTGGGTACAGCAGCACGGCCTAACGCACCTTCTTCGGTTATTACATCTACTTCAATAGTAGGATTGCCACGACTGTCTAAAATTTGTCTTGCATGAACATCAGCAATGTAACTCATAGTATTTAGTTTGTTATTTGTAGTTTATTGTTACCAGCGACAACAATTTTATTCATCGCCTGTTGTGTCACTCACTTTTACGTTCGGTAATTCTATTGAGCAAAGTCCGTAAGTCGGAAAGTCCGCATAAGTCCGAAAGAAAAAATATTGTTGCAGTAAAATCTTCCTGTCTTTACTGACTTTCGGACTTTCCGTCTTTCCGGCTATGATCAATTCGTAAAACTCCTGAACACTTCTTCCAAACTCCTGCTTTCGGTTTGCAAAGAAACGATATTGAAATTGTTTTGCAATGCGAGTTCCATCAATTGTTTCCTGATTTCAGTCATATCTTCTCCATCCAGTACAAAACTTTCATCTTCTGTCTTACTAACCGCACTAACACTCGTTAAGCGGCGAAGAAAAGCGGCATCAATATTTTCTTTAAACTTTACAATTACTTTATTACTATTGTTGGTTTCCTGCAGCTTACTCAGTTTATCATCCGCTACAATATTTCCCTTGTTGATGATGATAACCCTGTCGCAAATAGCCTGTACCTCCTGCATGATGTGAGAGGAGAAAAGCACCGTTTTTTTTTCACCCAATCGTTTTATCACTTCTCTTATCTCTACAATTTGATTGGGATCCAGTCCGGATGTTGGTTCATCCAGTATCAGCACTTCGGGGTCATGTATCAACGCAGCAGCTAAACCCACCCGTTGTTTATATCCTTTAGATAGTTGCCCGATCTTTTTATGTGATTCAGGTGTTAAACCTGTTAATTCAATTGCCTTGCTTGTTGCCTGTTGCTTATTGCCTATTCTATGAACATCTGCAATAAACGCCAGGTATTCCTTTACATACATATCATAGTAAAGTGGGTTTGCTTCCGGCAGGTAACCAATTTTCTTTTTTGTTACCAGTGGCTGGTCTTTCACATCCATACCACATACCGTTGCTTTACCTGCATCAGGTAACAGGTAACCTGTCACCATCTTCATGGTAGTGGATTTACCGGCGCCATTGGGGCCAAGAAATCCTACTATCTCTCCTTTATTAACTTTAAAAGAAATTCCGTTAACTGCTTTTTGTTCTCCGTAGATTTTTGTGAGATTGGATACTTCTATTGACATATCAACAAAGTAACGAATAATTTTTTCTGCAAGCCGTGTTGCCTTTATAAAAGGTGACACCTCTGTGCTACCTGATTAACACCGTGCTTCCTTTTTGTTTATATGGAACGTTTTTTCGCTTATAGCTGAGATACCACACATAAGTACCAGATGGAGTATCGTTGCCATTTAATGTTCCATCCCAGCCGGTATTCAAATTAGTGGTACTAAAAACTTTTTGTCCCCAGCGGTTATAAATGCTAAAACTAAAACCGGTAATGGGGAAAAAGGCTTTGGCTTTTAAAATATCGTTTTTATTATCGTTATTGGGTGTAAAAGCAGTGGGCACAAATAGTTGGTTTAAACAATTAGCGATTGTTACAGAAAAACCATCTGTAACCGTGCCACATTCATTGGACAACTTAACCTGGTAAAAACCTTGTGTGGTGATATTCCTCGTGGGTTTTGTATCTCCATCCTGCCACAAGTAAGCAGTAGCCACCACATCGGTTACATCCAGTAAAATATTTTCATCGGTGCAAATGGTGGTATCAGCTCCCAAGTTGACAACCGGCGTTCTGTTTGTTCTTATTGTTGTTGTATCGGAAGCTTTGCAGGCATCATCAGAAACTTTTACCCAGTACGTTCCATCCGTTCCAATAGTTAAACCGGATGTGGTGGCACCGGTGCTCCATTGCCAGTTTGTTATAAACGGATTGTTGGCTGTAAAAGTAACCGTTGCGTTATCGCAGAGTAATGTTGTTGTATCAGGCAATGAAACAGAAAGTTTGTTTTCTTTAATAACCACTTTGGTATTGCCGGTAGTAACACAACCGCCAGCCGTAATCGTTTTTAAACTGTAAGTTCCCGAATCACTAAAGCTGGCGGGAAATATGGTAATGATGCTATCCGTTGAGATAAGATTGTTTGGCAAGGTCCAATTATAGTTCAATGCAGGAAATTGATTCACCAATTTTAGTGTGTCGCCAATGCAATAAGGACTTTCATTGCTAATAGTAACTGGTTTTGGGTCGTAAACATCCAGTTTAATAACAGAAGATGTGGTGCGGCAGTTGGGTAAATTAATACTGGCTGGTTCTGCAATCAGCAAACGATACCATTTACTGTCAGCAGGAGTGGCGTTATTAATTATATAATCCTGCTGATTGGTTCCGTTTATATTTGTCCAGTTAATACTATCGGTACTCGACTGCCATTGATATACGGGATTGTTATAAATTTGTTTGGTTACATTACCATTAATAACAATGCTACTATTAGAACAAGCAGTATTACCAGCCTGGTAAGTTCCGGTTAAAAATGGTTTTGTCTCTGCACCGCAAATAGAAAATTCAATATCATCCAGTACTAAATCATTTCCAAAACCACCCACCTGGTTATTGTACATAGTGAGTATAACAGAAGTTTCTCCGGGTGGCAAAAGAATATCAAAACCATATTGTTCCCATGTAAAAGTGCTGTACCGGCTAATCTTACCAGTAGTATAAGAACCAAGCACGATACCGCTGGCAGCACTTTTAATTTCAAACTTTACATCAGGATCCAAAGGATCGGATGTGCCGAGCCGCAATAAATTAGCAATCCAGGCTGAGAACTTGATAGAAGTACCGCTGCATAGGTTATCAATTTTTGTTTCATAAAATTTCCCTGAGTTAAAGGAGGCGTTTACAACCATCATATACCCATTGTTGCCACTATGATCACTGCCTGTAAACCAGCTTCCAAAAATTTGTGAACCATCCAGCGGAGCAGCAGTTTTACGAATACTATATTGCCCGTCAAAAACAGAACCGGTTGCGGTATATTGATAGGCAGTAACGTTTGCTGGTAATGCAGGGCCGTATTGTTCCGTTCCTTTTCCAAAATCTTCTTTGAATATAACAGTAGGGCTGCATTGTGCCAAAGCAGCATCACTTAAAAAAACCAACAGCACAACAAACACAAAAAATTTTTTCACTTTACAAATCTCCCTTTTAATCTTCAATTTCAGCTGAACTTTTGGGCAAATGGTCGTATTCTCCTTTCAGGGCATAGTAACCAAATATCATCAGTCCAATGGCTATGGGAATAAATACAATTACAAATACACTCCATTGTATCTTGGTATCAATCACCGGTTTCTTTGCTATTTCTGCCAATGCTGTTTTTATTAAATAATAGATGGCAACCGGTCCCATCAGCATCCATATAATTCCGGCGTATCGTTTTATGTTGTTCATATAATTTTTTTCTTTGGAAGTTGGGGTTTTTAATCGTTAACATCAGGATCAATTTTATTATTGATATATAACAAACCTATTACCAAACATACAGTGGCAATAATGATGGGATACCATAGTCCCACTAATTTATCGCCAGTATAAATAGTGGTGAGTAAGGTGGCGATAAAAGGAGTTAATCCGCCAAATACACCGTTGCCAATATGGTAAGGCAAACTCATAGAAGTGTACCGGATTTTTGTAGGGAACATTTCTACTAAAAAGGCAGCGATAGGGCCGTAAACCATGGTTACGTATAAAATCATAATAAAAACTAAGCCCACCATTTTCCAGTAATCACCAATTCCAACTTTTTTAGAGATTTTTATATCAGGCTTTATACTGTTTCCCCCCTTTTCTGTAAAGAGTGTATCGCTTTTTGTTTCTGTTAAGGTCATCCCATCTTCATACACAGTTGTGGTTACTGTTTTTATTGAAACGTCTTTTGTACTTTTTATTTCGGTGCTGAATTTCTCAATGTTTTTTTTGTCAGTTAATTCAGACTTGTTCTTTATATCAACTATAGTTTGAAGCTGATTAAATAACGGACGATAAGTTAATATCGCCAGCAACATCCCCGCCATCATTATCCATTTTCTCCCCACCTTATCACTCCAGGATCCAAACACTACAAACAATGGTGTGGCAAATAAAATAGCCCAAATGATAATTGTCCGGGATTGTTCAAAATCTACCTTGCAAACATTTTCAATAAAACTTTGTGCATAGAATTGCCCAGTGTACCAAACAACGCCTTGCCCCATGGTGGCACCAAATAACGCCAGCAGCACCATTTTCAAATTACCCTTATGTGCAAAACTTTCTTTCAGTGGATTAACAGAAGTAGTTCCTTCTGCTTTCAGTTTGGCA
>JACPOD010000091.1 GCA_016185185.1 Sphingobacteriales bacterium
TTTTTCCTTTGTGTCAAACTCTTTGACAAAATCAATAATGTTACTACCCTTGAACATAACTCAACATGTTTAGATAGCTAAGTTATTGTAATTGCTAATATTATTAGCTTTTTATTTGGAGTATTTAAATGCCTACTTCAATAATTTTATCAAGCTTTTTGATTGTTATGAATTTTATCAAACCTGCTTTTATATATGCAGCCGGTAATGATACTACCGGTGGACAAACACCTGACCCCAATGCTGGTTCTCCTGAAAAATTATTAGACAACCAGGAAATGATGCAGCGGTTTAAAATAAGTTACCGCACCCTGCAAAACTGGATAGACAAAAAAATTGTAAACCGTTTTTTTATTGGCGGCAAATCCTATTACCTGGAAAGTGAAGTGGAAGAAATGATACGGAAGAAGGCTGGAAAACAGCAGTAAAAAAACAATACTATTTCTTTTAATTTCTATTTCACTGATATCCATTTAATACAAACGGGGTTTCCCACTTCAATACTGTTATCCGTATTAATAAGTAATCCCGTTTGTTTATTGATCCTGAAAATGCCGATATCATCACTATCCTGGTTGGCAACGAGTAAATAATTACCGGAAGGATCGAAATTAAAATTGCGGGGCTTGCTTCCAAGGGTTGATTGAAAACCGATGGAACTTAACTTACCACTGGCAGGATTGATTTTAAACATAGCAATGGTATTGCTTTCGCCGCGGTTACTGCAGTATAAAAATTTTCCATCGGGTGATACATGTATATCTGCACTTCCTTTTGTACCGGTATAATCTTTTGGGTGACTGCTGATGGTTTGAATGGATTTTAATTTTCCATTGTTGTAGGCAAACACTTCTACCGTACCACTAAGTTCTTCCATTAAATAAGCAAACTTATTATTGGGTGCAAATTCAAAATGCCGGGGCCCGGAGCCTGCCATTACTTTTACATAAGGTTGTGCAGCGGGTGTAAGTTTGCCGGTTGAAGAATTAAAATTATAAATCATCACTTTATCCATTCCCAAATCTGGAACAAATAAAAATTTATTGTCTTTGGATAAAACAGTGGAATGTACATGGGCACTTTCCTGTCTTTCTTTATTACTGCTGCTGCCACTATGATGTATTACCTGTATAGCTGTATCCAGAGTATTATCTTTTTTTACAGGATATACTGAGATAGTGCCACTGGAATAATTGCCCACAATTACAAACTTGCCATTACTGCTGCGGTTGATATAACAGGGATGATCTCCTTTTGAAGGTTGTGTATTTAATGGTTGAAGGGTACCTGTTTTTTTATCAAAAGAAAAAGAACTTACGTTGCCGGGTTTATCTTCATTAACCGCATATACTGTTTTTTCGTTAGGGGCAACTGTAAGAAAGGAAGGGTTGCTGCTTTTGATACTGCTTACGTAAACAGCGTTACCGGTGCTGCTGTTAAACTTATATACAGATACCCCTTCACTTTTTCCGGAAGTATAGGTGCCAACGAGTAAATAATTTTCTTTTTGTGCAACAGTAATAAACGATACCAGCAGCAGGAGTGTACTTATAATAAATTTCATGCGGATGCAATTAAGTTTGTTAAGTTATGACAGCTTTTGCAGGGAGGCAATAATTCTTTTTTTGGTTTCTTCTTCCGTTAATGCTTCGGGTATAAACGCAGTACCAATTACTTTTTCATACAATTCAATATAGCGGTTTGAAATAGTATTTACCCATTCATCACTCATTGCCGGAACAGTTTGTCCTTCCTTGCCCATAAAATTATTGGCGATAAGCCATTCCCTTACAAATTCCTTACTCAGTTGTTTTTGCCGTTCACCGGTTGCCTGTCTTTCTTCAAAACCATCTGCATAAAAATACCTTGAGCTGTCGGGTGTATGTATTTCATCCATTAAATAAATCGTATCACCGATTTTTCCAAATTCATATTTGGTATCTACTAAAATCAATCCCTGTTTGGCGGCAATTTGTTTTCCCCGTTCAAACAACTGCAGGGCATACTGTCTTAATATATCCCATTCATTTTTTGTTGCCAGTCCGCCGGCAATAATTTCATCAGCACTAATATCTTCATCATGTCCTTCTGCTGCTTTGGTGCTGGGGGTAATAATGGGTGAGGGGAAATAATCATTTTCTTTCATGCCATCGGGCATAGCAACACCACACAATATTCTTTTTCCGGCAGCATAGGTACGCCAGGCATGGCCGGTGAGGTTACCCCTTACCACCATTTCAATTTTAAAGGGTACACATTTTTTACCAATACTAACAGTAGGGGCGGGTACTTCCAGCAGCCAGTTAGGACATATATCCCTGGTGGCCGTAAGCATATAAGCTGCAATCTGGTTCAGCACCTGCCCTTTAAAGGGTATAGGGCTTGGTAAAATAACATCAAAGGCAGAGATGCGGTTACTGGCAATCATTACCAGCAGTAAATCATCAATAGTATATACATCTCTTACTTTACCCTTATAAAAAGCGGTTTGGCGGGGAAATTGAAAGAAGCTCATGCTGCTAAAATACCATGCTGTGCTTTCCTGCCCAATTTTAGGGGCATAAAGAAATTAACAGCTTTCCCTAAATTGGTAGAAAGAAAATTTTTATAGTAATCTAACAATCACTATTTTGGCGGCTGATTGTATAATCCAAAACTTCTGTTTATGAGAAAAAGCTCGAGCTATTTTGCTTGCTTTATGGCTGCATGCCTGTTAAGTCTGTCAGCTATTGCACAAAATATTACCATTACAGGTAATGTAAAAAACGGTTCCTCTAAAGAAAATGTGGCCGCAGTTTCTGTTGTGGTAAAAGGTACCAGCATTGGTGCGTTTACCGATGACAATGGAAATTTTAAAGTATCAGTAGCTAAACTTCCGGTTACGCTGATCATTTCTTCTGTTGGTTTTGAAACCAAAGAAGTATCAGTGTCGGGTGCAGGAAATGTTTCTGTTGAATTAACGGCTGTTTCATCGCTTGGACAAGAGGTAGTAGTAGCAGCCACCAGAACTTCTACCCGAATCCTTGAATCGCCTGTTTCTATTGAAAGAATTGGTTTAGCTACTATTAAAAATACAGCAGCTGCCAGTTATTACGACATCCTGCGCAATGTAAAAGGCGTGGATGTGGTAAATTCCAGCTTAACGTTTACTTCTATCAGTACCCGTGGTTTTAATGGCAGCGGTAACTCCCGTGTAAACCAGGTAGTGGATGGTATGGATAACCAGGCTCCCGGTCTTAACTTCTCCGTAGGTAATATTGTGGGTTTAACTGAAATGGATGTGGAAAGCATGGAATTGCTTCCGGGTGCTTCTTCTGCCTTATATGGCCCCGGTGGTATGAATGGTACGGTGATTGTTAACAGCAAAAACCCCTTCAAATACCAGGGATTAAGCATGCAGGTAAAACAGGGTATCTTGCATACTGATCAGCGAGAAAGAAAAGTTTCTCCTTATTTCGACTGGTCAGTAAGATGGGGTAAAGTGATCAACAGCAAACTGGCCTTTAAAATAAATGCCCAGCTTGTACAGGCCAAAGACTGGTTAGGGGTTGATTACCGGAATTATAACCGTGTTGGTTCAACCGGAAGTATAAAGTCTGGCGACAGAACTACTGATCCTAACTATGATGGTATAAATGTTTATGGGGATGAAACTACGATCAATACAAGAAATGCCAGTGGAAATGACTTGTATGCATTAGTTGGCGCCGGTATTGCAGCATTAAATCCTCCGGCGGCTCCTGCTATTAATGCTATACTGGCATCATTGCCTAATACCATAAATGTTTCCCGCACAGGATATACTGAAAAAGAACTGCTGGATAATAATACCACCAACTTTAAATTATCCGGTGGTGTTTTTTATAAAATAACCAATAATATTGAAGCTTCTTTTATTTCTAACTGGGGAACTGGTAACACTGTATATACCGGCAGCGAACGTTATTCCATTAAAGATTTTAAAATGGGACAACATAAACTGGAAATAAAATCGAAGAACTGGTTTGTAAGAGGATATACCACACAAGAAAATGCAGGTGGTACACACAACTCAACTATAACCGCACAATTATTTAACGAAGCATGGAAGCCCAGTAGTACCTGGTACCAGCAATATGTACAGGGATGGTGGACCGCTAAATTAGGTGGTGCAACAGATATAGGCGCTCATAATGCCGGTCGTACGTTTGCAGACCAGGGCCGCCCTGTTTCAGGTTCGGATCAGTTCAGGGCTTTATATAACCAGGTTAGTACAACCCCCATTCCTGTAGGAGGATTATTGCTCGATAGAAGTGACCTATGGGGTGCAGAAGGACAGTATAATTTCCAGAACGAAATAAAATTTGTAGATGTATTAGTTGGCGCTAACTGGAGACAATACTTATTAAAATCCCAGGGAACTTTGTTTATTGATTATAACGGCCCTATCAAAATAAATGAAGAAGGTGCTTATGTTCAGTTAACTAAAAAATTAATAAACGACAGACTGACACTTTCTGCTTCCGGCCGCTATGATAAAAACGCAAATTTTGATGGCAGGTTTACACCAAGAGCAACGGCTTTGGTTAAGGTAGCAAAGAACAGCAATATCCGTCTTTCTTACCAGCAGGCTTATAAATTCCCAACCACCCAACAGCAGTATATTAACCTGGTGGTGGGTAGTGGTGTTTTCTTAGCCGGTGGTTTACCATGGGTTTTTGATAAATACAACCTTAAGAATAATCCAGGATTTCAGCTTGAAAATGTATTAGCGGGTAATTTAACTCCTTATACTTATAAGCCATTAAAAGCGGAAACAGCTACTTCTTATGAAATTGGTTTTAAAAGTCTCATAAAATCCAAATTGCTGATAGATATGTATGGTTACTACGGCCAATCAAAAGATTTTATAGGTCGTGTGGTTTTATTACAATCTAAAAACGGAAACCCGGCAGGTTTGCTAACTGCCTCAACCCGTAATGCCATCAGCATTACTACTAACAGCAATACAAAAGTTACTACCTGGGGTTATGGCTTTAGCATGGATTATAATATTGCTAAATTCTGGAACTACTCGTTTAACGTTTCATCCGATAATATTGAAGATGTACCCACTGGTTTTGTGAGCAACTTTAATACGCCAAAATACCGTTTCAATATGGGTATTACTAATACCGGTATTGGTAAAACAAAACAATTTGGCTTTAGTATTAACTGGCGCTGGCAGGATGATGTGAAATATGAAAGCGATCTGGTTAACGGTACTTTATCTGCCTTTAACGTGATTGATGCACAGGTTAACTATAAAATACCAAACATTAAATCCGTTATTAAAGTAGGCGCTAATAACCTTCTTAACAAATATTACCTCAATGGTTTGGGTAACCCTTCTATTGGTGGTTTGTATTATGTTAGCTTTGGATACAATGTATTTTAATATCAATTGAATTATATTTAAGAGGGCTGCCATACGGCAGCCCTCTTTGTTTACGAGCTGTATTTTCTTTTTAGGGCAAACCTGTTTTATTCCTTAAGTCTGCAAAGTTGTATTGAAAGCCGTTCTTTGTAAAAAGAGTTACCGGTGAAATATATCTATTTCAATCGTTCGGGTCTTACTTTTCGTTTCACTGTATTTTTATAATCACACGGCATTCATTACAGCAGGTGAGGGAAGTGGCGGATAAGGTTACCCGGATCTTTTTTACGGAGAGTGTTCTGTCCGGCTCAACTAAATCAACGATAGTATAAAATAAGGATGCCCACACAAGATTAAGAACAAGTGCAATAAAAGCCAGTAATAATAACCCGTTACATAGTTTTCCTAAACGGGCATATTTACCGTGGCTATTTACTTTGTATGATTTCAACAATTTTAAAGGAGTAAAAATAATGGCTATTATACTGAAACCAGGCTGCTGTACTTTATCTAAATAATAATGCAGGAAAACTTTTGCTACAAGAAAAAGGATAATGAGTAAACCTGAAATGGTATGAAGGGTGTTTAAATCTATTTTTAAAGTGGCGAAGTCACATCAGTTCCCATTGTATTTATTTCGGCAGGTGAGGATACCAGCCGGTAATGTTAATACTAACTTCTGTTCACCACTTTATTTTAGTGCTGGCATTCTGTAAAGTTATTAGTTTATAGTTTTCAAATACGCAAGGTCCCTGGCTGAGTGCATGGTTACACCGGAAACATTGCATACAGGGTACAAACCGGTAGTATTAATATCCATGATATAGAGTTTTTATATTTTAATGCAAAAGGTCAGCGAAAGTGGGCCTTTTGGATATTTAAAATAATTGCCTGAGTATAACTTGTAATTGTTGCTGCAGATCGCTTACATCCGCATATATAACCATGTAGTCGCTGATGCCCGCTAGTGTAGTGGAAGGTGCGGCTGTTTGATGGCGCAGGTAAATAATGGGTTTGCCTTTGGCCTTTGCATATCCTGCTTCAATACCAATGCCTATGGCTTTATCTGAAGTTTCAGCAAGCAATATTTCACAGTTGTCTATCTCCTGCAGGGCCTGCAGCATCATTTCTTTTTCCTGCTCCGCAGCAAAGGTATATTCATTACAAAAAATAAAAGGGGTGATGCGGAAGGATTGCAGCGTAGCAGCTATGGCTTCTAATTCAGCAGACAGCTCATTTTTTAAGGAATAGCTTACGGAAATATATGCTTTCATACCAATGAAATTATTGTTTTTTTTCCTGTAGCTTAAAATTGGATGGTTTGTTTGCCTTCATAATTAACGGGGAAGGTTTTGTTTAATCCGGCCTTGCCAACTTTAATACTCCCGCTAATTTTTATATTCACTTCTTTGGCAAGCAGGGCGGTTAATGCATTACTGAAAACAGTGCTGAGGTTAACCCTTGCGAGGTCCATTTTGGCAGTGGTTTCGCTGAGGTCAATTTTACCCAGCCTAAAGCTTTTGACCTCCCGAAACTCTGGTTCTTTAAGATTTAAGCAACCGGGCAATACCAGCAGGAAGGCGAGGGCAGTAATGCCGTAAATTTTTTTCAGCAACATTTTATGGGTTGAGTTGGGGGCAAGGTGAGAACTTTTTTTTGCAGCTCCGCAAAAATGCTGGAATATTAACTTAAAATTGCAACTAATATTTTTAGGATTAGGCTCAACAAAAGGAGAGGAAGAGGATGATTTATTTAGCTAATTGGATTAGTAAGCTTTTTTTAACTAAAAAATTGTTTACCAATTAATAATAATGGTTACCGGTGTTTTAAAATATCAATTTACGATTGATAAAATACCCTCTAAGGCCTTTATTTTGTAAAAGATTAAAATGTTTCACGGAAAATGATAAGTAGTATTTTAATAATTGAAAATCAATATATATCACCTGTTTACTTATTTAAAAAATCAGGAATAGTTACAGGTATTAAAATAGAGCAATATGAAGAGTATCAGAAAAACAGTTTCCGCAACCGTTGTATTTTAATGGGGCCCAACGGGCTGCTCCCCCTCTCTGTTCCGCTGGTTAACGGGCGGCATCAAAAGGGCCTGGTGAGGGATATCCGCATCTGCTATAAAGAAAACTGGCCATTACGCCACTGGCGGAGCATTCACGATGCTTACCGCAAGTCGCCTTTTTTTGAAGTGTACATGGATGACATAAAGTCTTTTTTTGAAAGCAAACCTATTTTTCTGTTCGACTGGAACCTTGCCTGGCTGGAATGGCTTTTTAAAAAATCGGGTAGCCAATGCACCATCAGCCTCACCACAGAAT
>JACPOD010000092.1 GCA_016185185.1 Sphingobacteriales bacterium
ACTTCCTTCTGCAAATAAAGAATGGATAATATCGGTATATTGATAATGCAACTTCTTCGCAGCTTCGTAATCACCTTTCAATGCTGATCGTATCATTTCAGAAAAACCTTTGGGGTAGGCATTGGCCACTACTGATACCACTCCTTCGGCGCCTACAGCAATCATGGGCAATGCAATACCATCATCACCACTGACGACCATAAAGTTGTCAGGTTTGTTTTTGATAATGTGATGGAACTGGTCAAAATTTCCGCAAGCCTCCTTCGTAGCAAAAATATTTTTGCATTCGCTGGCAATACGTAATGTTGTTTCGGCTGTTACATTTTGTCCCGTGCGGCCCGGCACATTGTACATCATAATGGGCAGCGGTGTATTATCATTTAAAATTTTAAAATGCTGAAATAAACCTTCCTGGTTGGGCTTGTTGTAGTATGGACTTACAACAAGAATTGCATCGTATCCTGTTAAATCAAATTCTTTAAACCCTTTCAATATCTCACTGGTATCATTACCTCCAATTCCTGCAATCAAAGCCACACGACTGTTATTAATTTTATGTACAAAAGAAAATACTTCCTGTTTTTCTTTACCATGAATAGTGGCACTTTCGCCTGTTGTACCTAATACAACAATATACTCACACTTTCCATTGATGATGTGATTAATTAATTTTTCAAAAGCAGGATAATCAATATTCCCCTTTTCATCAAACGGAGTAGCAATAGCCACTCCTGTTCCGGTAAACTTTTCTCTTAACGACATTTTATATGGTTGCTTGTTACTCGTTGCTGGTTATTTGTTATTATTCATTCACTTCATCCCAGAAGCCCATTTTGCAAAACTTCTCAATACGTTTATTCACTCTTTCTTCGGGTGCCATTTGCTTTAGCTCTTCAATAACGGGCAGCAAATATTTTTTCAACATAGCGCCTGCTTCATCATAATCCCAATGTGTTCCGCCGAGTGGCTCTGGAATAATTCCATCCACCAAACGAAACTCGTACATTTTGTCAGCAGTAAGTTTCAATTCTTCGGCGGCTTTTTCTTTCATATCCCAACTGCGCCACAAAATGGAAGAACAACTTTCGGGTGAGATAACAGTATACCAGGTATTCTCCAGCATAAACACTTTATCCCCCACACCAATACCTAATGCACCGTACACATTTTTTGTATATACTTTAATGTGTAAGGCCTGTCCGGATGACGGCTTAGTTGCACTTTTTGCCAACTGGTTAAGTGGCTGGTTATTTCCCTTCTTTTTTCAATGACCCTTTCTTCCAGCTCTTTTATGCTGTTGGATAAATCAATTTTATTTTTATCGGCCGTTTGCTGCAACTGGTCAATCTGCTCATACAGGTCCTTGATCGGCTTTTCAAATTCAAGAAATTGTCTGTTTTGGATAGATGGCATAACGTGTTGTTATAAGGGCTGTAAAATTAAAGGGATAGGGTGAATTTTTTTAAAAAAGATTTACTCAATTTCAGGTGTTTTCCCCTTATCTTTGCCATCCCAAAAAATAAAGTGTTCAGTAATGAAAACTTTATTTAAGGATCGGTAGTTCAGTTGGTTAGAATGCCGCCCTGTCACGGCGGAGGTCGCGGGTTCGAGTCCCGTCCGGTCCGCAAACGAAAATAAAAAGCCGCTTAGGATATCAATTCTGAGCGGCTTTTTATTTACTGTTATTAATGTTTTACCAACTTCCGTTTATATTCCTTTTTCGCTTCAGGAAAAAGTATCTTAGATTTTATAGTGGCAGGCTATTATTTTTTACAATTTTCAAGACCTCATTTGCATTTTTTGTGAGCTGTGCAAAATTTCCTGAATGAACAATCGCATTGGTAATGAATTTACTTCCCAGCCCTACGCTAACTACTCCGGCATTGTACCACGACCTCAGGCTTTCTTCTGTAACATCCACACCACCAGTTACTAAAAAATCAATACCACCAAACAACGGCTTAATTGCTGAAACAAAATCCGGTTTCAATAAATTACCCGGAAATAATTTAACCAGCTTATATCCTGCTTTCTCTGCTAAATGAATTTCTGCAGGTGTCATGCATCCCGGAATCCATAATACCTTATTTATATAGGCAGCATCGCTTACGCCATTATCAAAAACAGGACTTATTAAAAAATCGGCCCCGGCATTAATAAAAGCGTTTGCTTCATCAGAAGTTTTAATAGTGCCGGCCCCAATTAGCAAATCCGGCATGGAATGATTTCTTAATTCTATTAATGTTTTAAAAACAGGCAAGGCTTCTGTTCCCCGGTTGGTAAACTCAATAACTCTTATCCCTCCGAGGTATAGTGCGGAAGTAATACTTTTACAAACAGCTTCATTATCGTTATAAAATAAAGGCAGAATCCGCTGCTCTTTTATTCTGCCTGCAGCCATAACTTCACTTATCATTTTAAGATTACTTTAAATTGTTCCGGAATTTTTTCGTGACTTTTTTTAACCACTAATCTGCTACCCTCTTTATTTATACAAATGTAGGCCAATGATAAAGACTTTTTTCATCATACAACCATTACTGGTTTTAAAAAATAATTCATACGCTTCCTGTAAAGTATTTAATTTATTTTTAAAGATGTTGTTTTAATACCCAATACATTTCATGAGCACAATTATTATCATCTTATTTGCTATTGCACTGCAAGTGTTTTTAACCATCAAAAAAGTTAGCCCTTTTTTATCATTGTTGATGGTAGCGATCATATCGGGCCTGTGTCTTGGCATGCCCCCGCAACAATTGGTGCAGTCGATAGAAAAAGGTGTGGGGAGTACATTAGGGGGATTAGTCCTGGTTATTTGTTTGGGTGCTGTACTGGGTAAAATATTAGAAGAAAGTGGAGCTGCAGAAAAAATTGCTGTAACGCTTATCAAAACATTTGGTGAAAAAAATATCCAATGGGCGGTATTATTAACGGGCTTTTTAATTGGCATCCCACTTTATTATAATGCAGGTTTTATTATTTTAATTCCACTGGTGTTTATGCTGGTACGAAAAACCGGGCTGCCTCTTCTATATATTGCAGTACCTATGGCAGCCTCATTAAGTACCACTCATTGTTTTTTACCGCCGCATCCGGGACCGGTAGTGTTAGCAAATGCATTTAACGCTAACATCGGGAAAACACTGCTATATGGTATTTGTATTGCTATTCCGGCAGTCATTATTGCCGGGCCACTACTGGCAAAAGGCTTAAAGAAAATCACATCAACAAATCCAAATCTATTTTTTGCTGAAGAAAATAAAAACAAACTGCTACCTCAGGCATTGCCTTCGTTTTTAATTGCCCTGACACCTGTACTATTAATAACACTATCCGTTATTGGAGAAAATTTTTTACCAGAAGGTTTATTAAAAACCATATTCTTATTTATAGGGAATACCACAATTTCTTTACTCCTTTCCGTTGTTATTGCATTTGTTTATTTCGGTCAAATGAAAAAAATACCAATGGAAACACAAATGAAGTGGCTTTCCAATGCTATCAGTGGTATTGCCGTTATTTTATTAATCATCACTGCAGGTGGCGTATTTAAACAAGTGTTAACGGATAGTGGAACCGGGGCATATATCTCTTCATTCAGCAGTAAATGGCATATGCCCCCTTTGATTTTTGCGTGGGTTGTTACCGCCCTGCTCAGGGTAATGCTGGGTTCGGCAACGGTTGCCGGTCTTACTGCATCAGGTGTGGTATTACCTTTAATGGCCGGGCATAATGTATCGCCGGAGTTAATGGTTTTGGCAGTGGGCAGTGGCAGTGTATTTGGCTCGCACATTAATGATTCTGGTTTCTGGATGTTCAAGGAATTTTTTCAATTAACATTAAAGCAAACATTTCTTTCGTGGACGGTGATGGAAACTATTATTTCAATTGTGGGATTAATTGGTGTTTTGATTCTTAACTTAATTATTTAACCCGTTACACATTTTTTATCATACTAAAAAAGCCCCACAGTTTAATGATGGGGCTTTGTTTTTTTGCGTTAAAAATATTTTACCAGTATGCAGTATAAAGCGCCACCAATAATCCAATAATTATTAAGGCCCCTGCTGCAAAAGCAGTAGAAGTTTTAAACATACTGGAATCAATTTCCAGTCCATGAGGTGTAATACCTTTCCGGTTTTCAATTTTACTGATGATATACATGCCTATTACGCAAAGCACAAATACAATTGCCATCCTGTCCAGGAAGGGAATTTCAAAAATTCCGTTTGCATTTACTACGGCAAAACCAATATTGTGTAATGGTTCAAGGTTTATTAAATCGGGAAGAAACTTAAGGATAACAGAAAAAATAAATCCTCCTATGGTAGCAAATAATGCTGCGTTGGAAGTAGTTTTTTTCCAGAAGAATCCAAGGAGGAACATGGCAAAAATTCCCGGTGATACAAACCCTGTATATTCCTGGATATACTGAAACCCTTGTTTACCTTCTCCCATTAATGAGTCCCCTAATCCGATGGTCAGAATTACACCAATAATTGTTGAAACAATAATGGCAACCTTACCCATGTACACCAGTTGTTTTTCTGTTGCCTCTTTATTGAATACTTTTTTATAAATGTCAAGTGTAAAAATTGTACTGATACTATTAACTTTTGCAGCAAGCGACGAGATAACTGTTGCTGCAAAAGCTGCTACTGTTACTCCTTTTACTCCCACCGGTAATAGTTTTAATAAAACCGGATATGCTTTGTTACTATCTGCTACAACCTGGCCATCTTTGGAAATATTTATAAGCGAAGTATCTATCAGGTTATGCTGGTACATATAAAATATAGCAATACCGGGTATCACAATAATTAAAGGCATCAGCATCTTTAAAAATGCAGCAAACAATAATCCCTGTCTTGCAACAGGCAGGCTGGCACCTAATGCTCTTTGTGTTATGTATTGGTTACATCCCCAATAATTAAGATTAGCGATCCACATACCACCAATCAATACACTGATACCAGGTAAATCAATATAATGCGGGTTGTCTTTTTTGAAGATCATGTGAAAATGATCTGAAACTTCGGATTGCAAAATTGAAAAACCTTTTGAAAGTCCATCATTACCACCGATTATATTTAATGATATATATAAACCGATAAACCCACTCAATACCAAAAAGAATACTTGTATGGCTGAGGTATAGCCCACCACTTTCATTCCTCCTAAGGCAATGAAAATAGCAAAGATGGCCAGTAATAAAACACATAATAGAAAACTCCATCCACTAATTCCTGCAATGGCAACTGCTCCCAGGTATAAAATAGAAAGAAGATTCACTACCACATAGAGTAATAACCAGAAAACAGCCATAATCATGGCTACCCTGCTATTGTATCTTTCATGCAGGAACTGCGGCATTGTAAAAATTTTATTCTTCAGGTAAACCGGCATGAAGAATACAGCCACAATAATCAGCGTTAATGCTGCCATCCATTCGTAAGATGATATAGCCAACCCCAGTTGGAAACCGGAGCCACTCATACCTGTCATTTGCTCTGCAGAAATATTAGAGGCAATTAATGAGGCCCCAATAGCCCACCATGTTAAAGATCCTTTAGCCAGGAAAAAATCAGCAGAGCTGGCCTCTGCCGCCTTTTTACGCTTATAGATCCAGTAACCATAAATTGTAACAAGAACAAAATAAAGCAGGACGATTATCCAATCGAGTTGCAGCATAACAATTAATTTTGGGTTGTTGTAAATAAAATAAATTTCAACAATAAACAGTCCGTTATCACCGGCCTGTAATATACTTTAAATATGCTACTATTATTTTAATGACGTAACAGAAATTTTATACTTAGTGATAGCATGGTATTTTCTCCCGGCTTTAACAAGGTACCGGGGAAGCCGGGTTTGTTAGGAGAGTCGGGATAATGTTGTGTTTCCAAACTGAGAGCGGCATGAAGTTTAATTGGTTTGCCATCAACTGATTTTATAGTTCCATCCAAAAAATTACCAGAATAAAATTGAAGCCCGGGCTCTGTAGTAAACACTTCTAATTTTCTTCCGCTAATTGAATCAGAAAGTGTGGCGACCAATTCTATACCGGCATTTTTACGGTTTAAAACAAAATTATGGTCGTACCCCCCCCTTCTACATTAGCAATCCGTTCGCCAATTTTATGCGGCTGCAAAAAATCAAACGCTGTTCCTTTCACATCTTTCAATTCACTAGTTGGAATTAACCCTTTATCAACCGGTGTATATTTATCAGCATTTACCTACAATTCGTGATTGAGAATGGAATTCGTTACATCGCCGGTTAAATTGAAATAGCTGTGATTGGTTAGGTTTACTACAGTTGGTTTATCTGTTTCAGCACTATAATCAATTACCAACTCATCATTATCTGTCAACGCATACATTACTGTAACTTTTAAATTACCCGGATACCCCTCTTCTCCATCTTTACTTAAATAACTTAAGGTTAAAGAAGCTGTACTGTCTGACGGCACAGCATCCCATACCACTTTATCAAAACCTTTATTACCACCGTGCAAATGATTTTCTCCATTATTGGTGGCAAGATGATAGGTGGTTGTATCAATTTTAAATACACCTTTACCAATCCTATTCCCATAACAGCCAATAAGAGCGCCAAAATAAGATGGTTTAGCCAGGTAACCGCCCAGGCTATCAAACCCCAGCACCACATTGTTTTTATTCGCATTTTTATCCGGTGTTATCCACGATGTAACTGTACCACCATAATTGGCGATTTTCACCTGCACACCATTCGTATTCGTCAGCGTATATAAATCAACCTGCTTCCCATCTGTTTCACCCCAGGCCTGCTTTAGAATTTTTGTATTGGAATTATTTTCTTTTTTCTCTGAACTGTTACATGATGTTATAACTGACATACTCATTACTATCATAATTAAAGTCTGAATAAAATATTTCATTAAACAAATCATTTAAAGTGACAATAAATTTACCTATTTAAGATTTAAAACAACAAGTAAGGGAGAGATAATTATCTGATCATTTTAACTTAGTGCAATTCCGTGGCTAACATCAACTGCTTAAAAAGTTTGATAGTGTAACGTTTTATACCGGGAAAACATTAATTATACCAAAGCTATCCTCCTTTTAACTATTCAAACAAAGGGTGAACCTGCCTGCAAAGGGCTTAATAAAGCCCTTAAAAACCATTTTTCTCCTGCTGAGGGCTAAATCAATTGGTCGGGTTCCGGGAATAAATTAGTTTTACAAACTGGTAATTCATCCTGTCTCTATGTATAAACATTGACTGGTCCGTGTTCCAGTTATTCTCCGGTTTTCCGGATCTTGCCAAAACTAACTGCTCATTATAATTTCCCTTAAGGCAATTTTATTTTTTAAACATTAAATATCCAGCTGGAGCATGAAGCGATTGAATAAAAACCTCCGTACAGTTTATTTTTTTGTAAACTCAGTATTTTTATTTCTGTTACACTTCCCGTTTGTATTTGCTAAATCAGCGCCTTACAAAATTAAACGGCTTATCTAAAAACATTTTTGAGATGGCTGTTAAGGGCCTGGAAAAACTTAAAGTATCCGGTTTGCAGATGTCAGACAATATTATATCTATAGCTGATTTCAGCCAGCCATCATCCAATAAACGGCTTTATATCATTGATCTTAATAATTACACTCTTTTGTTCCAGACATATGTCGCACATGGTCAAAAATCGGGTAAAGAATTTGCTGAAAAGTTCTCAAACCGTCCGCATTCATACCAAAGCAGCCCCGGTTTTTATATCACTATGGACCCTTATACAGGCAGCAATGGCTATTCCCTTAAACTTAATGGTGTAGAAGAAGGGATCAATGACAATGCCTTAAACCGGGACATTGTTATTCATGGTGCCCCCTATGTAAGTGAAAAATTGATAGGGCGACAGGGATATATTGGCAGAAGCCAGGGATGTCCTGCCGTTCCGCAAAACCTATCCCACGAAATAATAGAGACCATAAAAAATGGCACCTGCCTGTTTATTTACACGGGACAATCTTCGTATCTTCAACATTCTGCTTTAATTAATTAGCAACGGCATTATCGTTTTATAAAACAAGATACTGGAATACCAAATCCTATCTTGTACATCATTATATTTGACTTCTAAACTGCAAAGAATGCTGAAAGTTGGTGTATTTGGCGTAGGCCATCTTGGAAAATTTCATCTCAATAACTGGAAAGAAATGGCTGGTGTTGAACTGGTTGGTTTTTTTGATCCTAACGATGCTACTGCAAAAGATGTAACCGATAAGTATAAGATCAAAAGATATAACGAGAATTGGTAAAACTGGTAAAAGAAGCAGGTGTTAAATTACAAGTAGGGCATGTAGAACGGTTCAATCCCGCATTTATGGCTTTGCAGGGAGTTACAATAAATCCAATGTTTATTGAAGTACATCGCCTGGCACAATTTAACCCAAGAGGTACCGAAGTAAGTGTGATCCTCGATTTAATGATTCATGATATCGATATCATTCTCAGCCTTATTAACAGTGACGTAAAAAATATTTCTGCAAACGGTGTAGCGGTTATGACAGATACTCCGGATATCGCTAACGTACGGATAGAGTTTGACAATGGTTGTGTAGCCAATCTTACCAGTAGCCGCATCAGCATGAAGAAAATGCGCAAAATGCGTCTCTTTCAGCGGGATGCCTATATCGGTATTGATTTCCTGGAAAAGAAAACCGAAATTATCAAAATGAAAACACCTGAAGACAGTACCAATTTTACATTTGATATTGAAACACCTGGTGGTAAAAAAACGCTGGCTATCGCAAATCCCGTTATTAAAGAAGTTAATGCCATCAAAGCTGAGCTGGAACAATTCATCCATTCTATTACCAATAATACCCCAACAGCAGTGAGTGAATTCGATGGATTAAGAGCCATGGATATTGCACACCAGATTCTACAAAAAATTCAAAGAAGCAACCATACGATCTAGTTAACGGCTCATGCAAACAACTTCACGAATACATATAAGATGGTACATCTTTGCTGACTATGTTAGTGCAGCCATAGCCTGGGGTACTTTCTTTTCTTTTCGTAAGTACATGCTTACAGAGGCAACAGAACTATTTTCAGGTGACACAGATCCCGTATTCTGGCAGGGAATATTTTTTATTCCCATTGGCTGGCTGGTATTATATCACTTATCGGGAACCTATAAAGACTTATACAGAAAATCGAGATTCCAGGAGTTTACCTTAACATTTATCAACTCCATGATTGGGTGCCTTGCTCTTTTCTTCTTATTTATACTTGACGACAGAATTAGCACATACACCATCTATTATAAAGAAGTAGTTGTATTGTTCTTATTGCATTTCACTATTACCTGGCTTTTCCGCTGGTTAATATTATTTTTTATAAAACGTCAACTCATTAACGGCAAAGTTTGGATCAATACAATAATTATTGGGTCCAGTCAAAATGCCATATCACTTTACAAGGATATTACTAAAAACAAAGGCGACCTTGGCTACCGCATTACCGGTTTTTTATACCCTGAGAAAAATGGTATTAATGGACTGAGTAAATTTTTAAACCCTTTGGGTTCCATCGATAATCTTTCTACCACCATTAATGAGCATAAAATTGACCAGGTGCTGGTTGCCATAGAAAAAAAAGAAACCGGCAAGCTGGAAGAGATCATTAATCAGCTCAGTGAAAGTGATGTTGAAGTAAAAATAATTCCTAATACCATTGATATCCTCTCCGGATCTGTAAGAACAAGTAATGTAATGGGTGAAGCATTAATTGACTTACACATGGGTTTAATGCCCGAATGGCAATTAAACATTAAACGGCTGATTGACCTGGTTTTTTCATTAACCGGTTTGATCGTCTTATCACCGCTGCTGCTGTATACTATTATACGAATCAAAATTTCCTCAGAAGGACCAATCTTTTATTACCAGGAAAGAACAGGTTATAAAGGAAAGCCTTTTATTATTTACAAATTCAGATCCATGAAACCTGATGCGGAAAAAGAAGGCCCCTCCCTTTCTTCTGAAAATGATCCCCGTATTACTAAATGGGGTAAAGTAATGCGCAAATGGCGTTTAGATGAACTGCCCCAACTTTGGAATATCATTAAAGGTGAGATGAGCCTTGTAGGCCCCAGGCCAGAAAGAAAATATTACATTGACAAAATTGTAAAACAACAACCGCTTTACCGTTATCTCTTAAAAGTTAAGCCCGGTTTAACTTCCTGGGGCATGGTTAAATTTGGCTATGCCGGGAGCATTGATGAAATGATTGAAAGGATGAAATACGACCTGATCTATATTGAAAATATATCTCTCGCTCTGGATTTTAAAATCATGATCCATACCCTGCGCATTATCTTTTCGGGTAAAGGCAAATAATTCTCCCTTCATTTAAGGTAATATTGGATGGTGTTTTTCGTTTAAATTTGAAACAAATTCGCCAGTTTGAAAAAACCACTAACCCTGCTTATCCTTTTATATTGTCTGTTACCTTCTGCTTATTGCCAATTACCTTCTTACTGGCAGCAACAGGTTAATTTCAGGATATCCGTTTCTTTGAATGACAAGGACCACAGCCTGGATGCTTTTGAAAGAGTTGAATATATTAATAACTCACCCGATACGCTGAATTTTATATGGTTTCATTTGTGGCCGAATGCATATAAAAACGATAAAACAGCATTCAGTGAACAAATGCTTCAGCTCAATAAAACGAATTTTTATTTTTCTGATAAAGAAGACAGGGGTTACATTAACCGTCTTGATTTCCGTATTAATGAGCTATCCCTAAAAACAGAAGATCATCCGCAATACATCGATATTATAAAAGTTCTGTTACCACAGCCCTTGGCCCCGGGTGCCAAAGTTGAAATCACAACCCCCTTCCATATAAAAATTCCTACAAATTTTTCCCGTGGCGGACATACCGGACAATCTTATCAAATAACACAATGGTATCCCAAACCGGCAGTATACGATCAAAAAGGATGGCATCCCATGCCCTACTTAGACCAGGGTGAATATTACAGTGAATTCGGTGATTATGAAGTAAAAATTACTTTGCCGGAAAATTATGTTGTTGCTGCTACCGGAGAATTACAAAACGACCAGGAAAAGATATGGCTGCTGAATAGAACAGGTTATAAAGAATCTGCAATCCCTGTACAGCAAAGAGCTATCAAAACCACCAAAACAACAGTCAGTAAGAAACCAATCAAATCAAAACAATCATCAGCAATCAATAAAACGCAAACAAATATTCCCAAAACACCAACGAATACTGTTGCATTAAAAACATTAGTTTATAAACAAAATAATGTTCACGACTTTGCCTGGTTTGCAGACAAAAGATTTATTGTTAAACATGATACGATACAAATGCCTTCGGGAAAAACGTTGGAAGCATATGTATTTCACTTACCTGCTGGTACAGAAACCTGGAAGCATTCCATCAACTACATTAAAAAAACAATTCATTCCCGATCAACATGGCTGGGTGAATATCCGTACGCTACCGTTTCGGTAGTGGAAGCTAAGCTTTCCTTTGAAGGCGGTGTTGAATATCCAACTATAACAAGTATAGCACCGGTGAGTGAAGAAACTGAATTAGAAGGATTAATTGAACATGAAGTTGGTCATAATTGGTTTTACAGCATTCTGGGTTCAGACGAACGTAATCATCCCTGGCTGGATGAAGGATTGAATTCATTTTATGATGGCAGATATGACAAAGAAATAAACAAAAAAGAAAACGGACAATCAAATAAAGAAAGATTGCTGGCTATTGCAGAAAGCGAACATAAAGATCAGCCAATAGAAACTGTTTCGGAAGCCTTTACAGAATGGAATTACGATCTGATGAGTTATTATAAAACAGATAAGTGGATGCAGTTAGCAGAGCAGGAATTAGGAAGAGAGGTATTTGATAAAGCCATGCAGGAATATTTCAAACGCTGGCAGTTTAAACACCCCAACCCGGAGGACCTTAAAAAAGTATTGGAAGACATAAGTGGTAAAACCCTGGATAACCTGTTTTTATTACTTACTAAAAAAGGTGCTTTACCTGCAAAAAGCAAACCATCAACTACAGCAGTATTTTTGCCAACCAGTTATAAAACAATCAATAAAATTCTTTCCACAAGAGATAAAATAATTTTTGCAGCCCCAATAGCTGGTTATAATACCTATGATAAAGCAATGATCGGTTTGGGAATCACCAATTACTTACCGCCAGCCGGAAACTTTCGTTTTTTATTAGCCCCTTTATATTCTACTGGCGCAAAAACAATAACAGGATTAGGCAGATTAAGTTATCGCTGGTTTCCACATTCAATATTCGAAAGAGCCGAATTATTTATTGCAGCATCTAAATTTACCACCAATAATTTTACAGATGATTATGGAGAAAAATTAAACACAGGTTTTACTAAAATTGTTCCCGGTCTCAGGTTAACAATAAAAGAATCAAATCCATTAAGCACTGTAAGAAAATATTTGCAATGGAAAACATTTTTGATACGGGAAGAATCCTTGCGGTTTAAAACCGACAGTATAATAACACCCGGGAATCCCCCGGATACAGCAATCTTTACCAACGGAAGTAAGATTAACGATTCAAGATATGTCAATCAGCTGAAGCTCGTCATTGAAAATACAAGAGCATTATATCCCTATTCGGCAGAGCTGCAGGCAGACCAGGGTAAAGGTTTTGTAAGAGCCGCCTTTACTGGCAATTATTATTTCAACTATGCAAAAGGTGGCGGTGCCAATGTTCGTTTTTTTGCCGGGAAGTTTTTCTATACGGGTAATAAAGTTGAGAACCCCTTTGAAACTTATCCTTACCATTTCAATATGTCGGGTGCAAGAGGTGAAGATGATTATACCTACAGCAATTATTTTATTGGCAGAACGGAACAACTTTACTGGAGAAGTCAGCAAATAGCCATCCGGGATGGAGGATTTAAAGTGGGGACAGAATTATTAGCAGACAGAGCTGGTCGTTCAGATGATTGGTTATCCGCTATTAATTTTACTACTACTATTCCCAATAATATAAATCCGTTAAGTATTCTGCCCGTCAAAATCCCATTAAAAGCATTTTTGGATGTAGGTACGTATGCCGGCGCCTGGAAAAAAGATGCTGGTAATACCAGGTTTTTATTTGATGCGGGATTACAGGTTTCGTTATTTAAAAACACCCTCAATATTTACGTCCCACTTATATACAGTAAAGTTTACAGCGATTACTTTAAATCGTATAAACCTGAGACAAAATTCCTGCGTAATATTTCATTCAGTATCGATCTTCAAAATATAAGGTTACCACAATTACTTCATAACTCGCTTTTGTAGTGGCCCTGCAATATGTACCATACCGGCAAATTGATAAGCAAAAATGGAATGATTGTATTGAGCATGCAGCAAACGGGCTCATATATGCCTACTCCTTTTATTTGGATGAGATGGCAGATAACTGGGATGCACTTATATTAAACGATTATGAAGCAGTAATGCCCTTAACCTGGAGAAAAAAATACAATATCCATTATTTATACCAGCCGCATTTCTGCGCTTCGCTTGGCATTTTCTCTTCCAGAATAATTTCGCTGGAGTTAGCCACACAATTTTTACAGTCAGTACCCGCTAAGTTTAAATATTGGGATATCAGTTTAAATCATGCAAACAATTTTCAGTTACCGGAATTTGGGACTTTCACAAGGAAGAATTATGTATTAAACCTTGAGCGGAGTTATGCAGAACTATTTGACGCCTTTAATACAAACATAAAACGCAATATTAAAAAAGCCGAAGAACTTGGCTGCACAACAGAAAAAAACATTCCGCTTACCGACATCCTTGTTCTTTCTAAAGAAATATTGCAATCGGTATCAGATATTGAAGAAGAAGATTATAATAATTTTTCCGAATTATATAAAATTTTAGCCGATAAAGGCAAGGCACTTAATTATGCTGTTTATTCTGTAAAAAAAGAACTGCTTGCTTCCTGTGTTTTCTTTTTTAGTCATAACAGGGCTTATTATATTCTGGTAGGCAATCATCCCAACGGAAAAACCGTTGGAGCTTCTCACCTGCTCATCAATACATTTATAAAAGAATATGCAGGAAAAAAAATGTTACTTGACTTTGAAGGAAGCGATATACGTAACCTTGCTTTTTTTTACAGCAGCTTTGGAGCTGTGGAGGAACCGTATGGCGCTATAAAACTTAACCGGTTGCCCCAACTATTTAGGTGGTTGAAAAATTAATCACGGCTTTGCTTCCATTATCTTTTCCGCCAAATACAAATCCAGCGGTCTTGTAATCTTAATATTAGTTTCTTCCCCTTCAATTAAGTTAATGGGTAACCCAAATGCTTCCACCACATTGGCCTCATCAGTAAACCGTTCTTTATAATCAATTGTAAAAGCCGGTAATAATATTTTACTGTGAAATGTTTGAGGTGTTTGTACCAGGCGGATAGCACTTCGGTCCAGTAAACGATTCCCATCCACAGTAATCATTCTTACAGAATCCATACAACTAATGGCCGGCACTGCACTGCCTTCAGTTTTGGCAGCATCAAAACAACGATGAATTAAATCCTCACTTACCAAACACCGCACCCCATCATGCACAAACACTATGCCTTCTTCTTCTATCAAACTCAACCCGTTTTTAACAGAATGAAACCTGGTTTCTCCGCCAGCAATTATCTGAATCCGTTCCTTATCAAAATACGCATCAATAATTTCTGCCCCCATATCTATAAATTCAAGAGGCAATACCAAAATAACTTTTACATCTTTATAGGCTCTTAAAAAAGTTTGAATGGTATAATATAAAACAGGTTTTCCTTTGAGCAATAAAAATTGCTTGGGCGTTTCAGTTCCCATTCGTTTACCGGTTCCTCCTGCTACAATAACAGCATATTTCTTCATAGTAATCCTAAGTTCTAGTAATAAGTTTTAAGTGTATCGAATCATAATTTATATTACCTGTAAATCGCTACTTCATCTGTTCCGTTACTGCTTTTCCATCCGCGGTACATACCTTCACAATTAAAGAGTAAAGCCATATTACCTTTTGCATCAACACCAATCATTCCTCCTTCACCATTTATTTTAACTAATTTATCATTAACTACGATATTCATTGCTTCCTGCAAACTCAATCCTTTATATTCTATCAGGCAACTGACATCGTAAGCAGCCACTGCTTTAATAAATAATTCCCCATGACCGGTTGCGGATATAGCACAGGTCTTATTATTTGCATAAGTACCGCAGCCGATCAATGGACTATCACCAGCCCTGCCGTATTTTTTATTTGTCATACCACCGGTACTGGTGGCAGCAGCAATATTCCCGTTTATATCACAGGCAACAGCGCCAACTGTACCAAATTTCTTTTCGCCATTTTCTTTGGTGTCAGAATGATCGAGCGTATATTCACCCGATTCTCTTATATCCAGCCATTGATTATACCTGAACTGCGAAAAAAAATATTCACCCTCTTCCTCTTTTATATTTTGTTCCCTCGCAAATTCATCAGCGCCTTCACCACATAGCAAAACATGGCTTGAATTTGTCATTACCTTATACGCCAGTTCTACCGGATTACGAACTTTAGTAACTCCTGCAACAGCGCCTGCTGACAAATCAAACCCATTCATAATAGAAGCATCCATTTCATGCAGTCCTTTATTGGTAAATACTGAACCACGACCTGCATTGAAAAGAATATTATCTTCCAGTACAATGGTTGCCTGCTTAACTGCCTCCAATGAAGATGCCCCTTTTTCCAAAACAGCATACCCTGCATCCAGCGCCGATTGCAGTCCTTTCCTGTAAGCCAGTTCCAGTTCATCCGTCATTGCAGATTTTAAAATGGTGCCTGCTCCCCCATGTATCGCTATTGAAAACTTGTTCATACGGGTTATTGGGTATATTTTGCTGGCCCGAAAATAACTATTTTACCGGCTGAAAACTGAAAGACTTTTAATTATGATAAAAAGAAAACTTTCCACTGTTGACATTTTTACTGTCCTTATAAACCTGGTACCCTTATGGGGTGTTTGGTTTAATGGATGGGATCCCAAACAAATATTTTTAATTTATTGTGTGGAAAGCATCATAGTTGGGTTGTTTAATGTTTTAAAAATGCTGATTGTAACCCAGATTAAAAAAGAAGATGTATGGAATGAAGATACTAACACAAAAATGCCGGGGTATTTTTTTATTTTCTTCTTTATCAATCACTATGGATTTTTTGTAACCATACAAATGATGTTCTTTTTTGGGACGAGTAAACTGATTGATACGATGAACCCCATTAAAGTTTTTACCATTTTACCATCGCTGATGGATGGATATACAAGGGCTTTGCTCTGGGGTTTTGTTGGAGTTTATGCATTGCGTATGGTAGTTGATTTTATTTTCAGTGGTGAGTTTCGTACTATTTCACTTGGTAGGCTGATGTTCTCCCCTTATATGCGCATTTTTGTGCAGCAGTTTGTGGTGATTATTGGTGGCTTTGTTTTAAGTTTTGGTGCAGGAAAAGTTTTTATGGTGGTGTTTATTATTGTAAAGATATTTTTTGAAGTAATAATGAACTATGACAGGGTGCTGGCTTTAGCAGAAAAAAAGAATCGGATAAAAGAGGAAATAAAAAAATCAGGGCACTAACAATTTGCATTCCCTTAAAAGTTTTTCTTTGTCGATTGCTACTGTTCCTACTTCTTCACAAA
This sequence comes from Sphingobacteriales bacterium, assembly GCA_016185185.1. Lineage (GTDB taxonomy): Bacteria > Bacteroidota > Bacteroidia > Chitinophagales > Chitinophagaceae > AWTP1-9. Next base: position 16,762 of record JACPOD010000092.1, read on the forward strand.
CAAGCCCTCCTGCTATATTGGCCATTTCTGCCATTAAAGCAACATCTTTTGTGGCAGCATAAATAAGTGAGGCCACTGCAATTACAGTATCACCAGCACCACTTACATCAGCGATATTCCTCAAGTGAGAGGGAATAATATGATGCTTGTTCTGATTTGCATAAAATACACCATGCTCTGATAGTGTAATGAGTGAAATATGATGATTAAGCTTTTCTTTTAATTGTCCGTGAATTTGGTTCAGCAATTCTTCATCAGCCCCTTCTTCCAGTACATTGAGCCCTTCTTTTACTTCTTTTAAATTGGGTTTAAAAATATCAACTCCGCTATAAGAAAAGAAATTTTTCCGTTTTGGATCCACTGTTGTTATAATACCATGATGCTTGCAGAGTGCAATTGTTTTTTGAATCACCAATTCTGTTAAAACACCCTTATTGTAATCTTCAAAAATAACCACTTGTGGTTTTTCCTGTGCGATAAACTGCTGCATCGCAATAATAAGCCGGTTCTCATCTTCATAAGCAAGATCATTCGTTACCTCACTATCCAGTCGCATCATTTGCTGGTTGCGGCTGATGATGCGTGTTTTATTAGTAGTGATGCGGTTGCCGCTGCTTAATAAAAATTCAGTATTAATATTATTCTCATCAAACAATTTTTTCAATATAGCTCCATCTTCATCTTTACCAATTAAAGAAAGCACTGCAACATTGGCATTTAATGAACGGAGATTTAAAGCAACATTACCTGCACCACCTATCCTGTAATCTTTTTTCTTTAGGGAAACGATTGGTACGGGAGCTTCCGGCGATATGCGTTCCACCTTTCCCCACATATAGGTATCCAGCATTACATCCCCTATTACTGCTACTTTAATAGCAGCAAAAGAATTAAAGAGTTTATCAAAATCTATAGCGGGCATCTTAACTTTCTTTTTTCTGGTTTGCCACCGCAATATAATAAAGCGGGAGACCCAATAAAACAATTACTAATCCTGACCCTGCATAAAGTGGTTTCATCTTAATGAGGAAAACACAAAATATAATAGCAAGAATGATATAAATAACAGGCAGGACAGGATAGCCAAATGCTTTATAAGGTCTTTCCATATCCGGCTTTTTCTTTCTTAATACAAAAATACCAATGATAGTTAACGCATAAAATAGCACCACAACAAATGCAACCATATCCAGCAAATCACCATACTTACCACTTAAACAAAGTATAGAGGCCAATGCACATTGAATCCATAAACCAAATTCGGGCACAGCATTTTTATTTAACTCCCCGGTTTTTTTAAAAAATAATCCATCTTTTGCCATAGTATAATATACCCTGGCACCGGCTAATATCAACCCATTGTTACAACCAAAAGTTGAAATCATGATCATTATGGCAATAACGTAAGTACCAATATGCCCAAAGATGGCATTACTTGCGGCAACAGCTACCCTGTCCTGTGGTGCAAATGCAATCTTATCTAAAGGCAGCACACTAACATACATTAAATTGGCCGCAACATAAATGATGGTAACAATCATTGTTCCAAGAAACAGACTCAAACCAATATTACGTTTTGGATTTTTTATTTCACCGGCAATAAAAGTTACATTATTCCAGGAGTCGCTGCTAAAAATAGAACCAACCATGGAAGCAGCAATAGCACCCAGTACAGCACTTCCAATAACACCGGTGGCTGCCCCATCGGCACTCAATGCTTTCATATCCCAGGCATTATTCCAGTTAGCATGCCATATCTCTGACTTAGCCCCCAATAGAAAGCCAAACACAATCAATCCAAATAAAGAAACCAGCTTAGTCAACGTAAAAGTTGTTTGTATGATCTTTCCTCCTTTAACCCCTTTTGTATTAATATAAGTAAGGAAGCAAATGAGTGCTATAGAAACCAGTTGTGCGGGGTATATTTTAAAAGCACCCGATTGAAATAAAATATTTTCATCTTTTAACTCCAAAGCAGGAATAAAATAGCCGGCAAATTTTGAGAACGCAACCCCAACCGCAGCAATGGTGGCAGTTTGTATAACAGCAAAAAAACTCCAGCCGTATAAAAACCCGGCAAGTGGGTTAAAGGCCTCTTTGAGGTAAACATACTGCCCACCGGCTTTTGGATACATGGCACTTAGTTCACCATAACTTACGGCTGCAGTAAGTGTCATAAATCCGGTGATCAGCCAAACAAAAACAAGCCATCCTGCGCTACCTACATTTCGGGTAATATCAGCACTAACAATAAAAATTCCGGAACCAATCATAGATCCTGCTACAATCATTGTAGCATCCAGTAACCCGAGTGTGGGCTTAAATGATGTTTGTTCTGTCATGTATAGTAAATTAAAATCCCGTCAGGCGACCAGGCGTGACGGGATGAAGATAAGAAAATCATTTTATTGAAATTATTTCTTTACTGTTTTACGGTACTCCTGGTTCAGGCCAGACAAAACCTGCCGGGTGATATTATATGCTGTGTCTTTATGGAGAAACATCATATTTCCTTTTGCTGTACCAAAAATAAAAGTGTAATTGTTTTGTTTGTTGTATTCATCCAGGTATGTTTCAATCTTACGCAGCACATCATCCATCATCAATGTTTGCTTATCGCCTAAATCTTTTGACAATTGCTGTTTTTTATTTTCAAGATTCTGCATTTTTTGCTGGTAAGCTGCTTTAAAATTCTCCGCTTCAATTTCTGTTATGGCATTACCTTTTTGAATAAACTGAAGTCTTTCATTTTCTATAGCATTAAAATCACTGTTCAGTACTTTATCAATACTGTCTCTTTTCTTTTCAAAATTAGTTTGAACCTGTTTGTAATATTCATAGTTTGTTTCTAAAGAATCGATATCCACATAAGCAACATTCAGACTTGATTTAACACTGTCTGACTTTACCAAATTATTTTGGACATCCGCTTTTTTCTCCGAAAACTGAAAATAAAACAACACTCCAATAAGGGCAAATAACAATACAAATAAAAGAGTAGAAATATTCTTCATCAGCGCATTTTTAGCAAGATAAGCTTATTCAACTTCCACTGCCGAATAAAGCATTAAATTTTAGTAAAGGGTTAACACAAAATACAGCAAAGCTATAACCACACTGCATTTCAATGGCAGCAAAATAAAAGGTTTCCCTTCAGAGCAACAAAAAAGGAGTGAGAAAATCTCACTCCTTAAATTTTTATTTTCATTTTCAAATCAGCATAGAAGCTAATCTTCCAATCAATTATTCTTCGTCATCAAAGCTCATTGCCTCACGGGTAGTTTGTAACAACTCATATTCCTCTTTGCTGCCTACGATCATGTTTTCAAATTCACGTAACCCAGTACCGGCAGGAATTGGGTGACCAGTAATTACATTCTCTTTCAAACCAAGCATATCATCTGTTTTGCCATTAATAGCGGCAGAACTTAATACTTTGGTAGTTTCCTGGAAGGAAGCAGCAGATATCCAACTATGAGTACCCAGAGAGGCTTTGGTAATACCAAGCAACACCGGAGTTGAAGTAGCAGGATGAGCATCCCGGTATTCAACTGCTTTTTTATCAGCACGACGTAACGCAGAGTTTTCTTCCCGCACATCACGAAGACTTGCGATCATACCAGCTTTGAGTTTAGTACTTTCACCAGCATCTGTAATTACCTTCTTATCAAAGATCCAGTCGTTTTCATTATTAAAGTCGAAACGATCTTCCAGATCTCCTTCCAAAAACTTCGTATCACCTGCATCCACAATTTCTACTTTCTTCATCATCTGGCGAACGATCACTTCAATATGCTTGTCGTTGATCTTTACACCCTGTAAGCGATATACTTCCTGTATCTCATTCACCACATACTCCTGTACGGCAAACGGGCCTTTAATGTTTAAAATATCGTAAGGAGCAATTTGTCCATCGGATAATGGTGTACCTGCTTTTACATAGTCGCCATCCTGTACAAGAATTTGTCTTGTCAATGGAACCAGGTATTTTTTAACCACGCCATCTTTTGCTTCAATCACGATCTCACGGTTACCACGTTTTACAGCACCAAAGCTTACTACACCATCAATCTCAGAAACGATAGCCGGGTTACCCGGATTCCTTGCTTCAAATAATTCTGTTACACGTGGGAGACCACCGGTAATATCTCTTAACTTACCTAATACACGAGGAATCTTAACCATTACCTGACCTGCTTTTACATCCTCACCTTCTTCAACAGAAATGTGGGAACCAACAGGAAGGTTGTATGATTTGATCTCTTTTCCTTCAATTAACAAGGAAGGAATTTTTGTTTTATCTTTTGTTTCTATAACCACCTTTTCACGGTGGCCTGTTTGCTCATCTGCTTCTTCACGGAAGGTAACACCTTCAATAATGTTTTCAAATTTAATTGAACCGGCAACTTCTGCCACCACTACATTATTAAATGGATCCCATGTACAGATAGCATCTCCTTTCTTTACCTGCTGACCATCTTTCACCATTAGCGTTGCTCCATAAGGAACGTTGTTGGTGATCAATAAACGGTCATTCTTTACATCCATGATACGAACCTCACCAGTACGTCCAATTACTATCTGAACAGTATCTCCTTCGTTATTTTTAGCACTAACAGTACGTAATCCATCAAACTGAACAGTACCGTCAAACTTAGCACTCAATTGAGAATCTACAGATGCAGATCCTGCCACACCACCCACGTGGAAAGTACGAAGTGTTAACTGTGTACCCGGTTCACCAATTGACTGGGCAGCAATGATACCAACCGCATCACCACGTTGTGCCAGGTAACCTGTTGCAAGGTTCTTACCATAACATTTCACACAAACACCTCGTTTGCTTTCGCAGGTAAGTACTGAACGGATCTCAACTATTTCAATACCACTATCTTCAATTTTCTGTGCAATAGCATTGGTAATTTCTTCTCCTGCTTTTACTATCAGTTCATCTGTTTGCGGATCATAAACATCATGTACTGATGTACGTCCTTCAATACGATCGCTCAATGGTTCAATTACATCTTCATTATCTTTTAAGGCAGAAGTAGCAATACCACGAAGTGTACCACAATCTTCTTCATTAATAACCACATCCTGTGCAACGTCAACCAAACGACGGGTTAAGTAACCGGCATCGGCAGTTTTCAGCGCTGTATCAGCCAAACCTTTACGGGCACCGTGTGTGGAGATGAAGTATTCCAATACACTCAATCCATCTTTAAAGTTGGAAAGGATCGGGTTTTCAATGATTTCTGAACCGGTAGAACCGGACTTACGTGGCTTAGCCATCAACCCCCTGATACCAGCCAGCTGTTTTACCTGCTGCTTGCTACCACGGGCACCGGAATCAAGCATCATATAAACAGAGTTGAATCCTTGTTTATCAGCAGCCATTTCCCTGATTAATGTTTCTGTTACTTTAGTATCCACACGGCTCCAGATATCAATGATCTGGTTATAACGTTCGTTGTTGGTGATCAAACCCATGTTGTAGTTATCCCACACTTCATCTACTTCAGAAGAAGCAGAATCAATCATTGATTCTTTCACTTCAGGAATGATAAGGTCATTAATGTTAAATGACAAACCACCCTGGAACGCAGTACGGAAACCTAATGTTTTAATATCATCTAAGAACTTCGCTGTTTTAGGAATATTAGTGATATTGATGATATCACCAATGATCTCACGAAGATTCTTTTTAGTTAATAATGCATTTACAAAACCCACTTCTTTAGGAACAAACTGGTTAAAGATCACACGACCAACCGTTGTTTCTATCAGTTTGTATTGTAATTCTCCATTGGCATTACGCACATTTGCTTTTACCCTGATTGGGGCATGTAAATCAACCTGCTTTTCATTATAAGCAATGATCACTTCTTCAGCACTGTAAAATGCTTTTCCTTCGCCTTTTACTTTTTCTGTGTCTGTTGATTTCTTCGCTTTGGAGATATAATACAACCCGAGTACCATGTCCTGTGAAGGAAGGGTGATAGGTGTACCATTCTGTGGGTTCAAAATGTTGTGAGAAGCAAGCATCAATAACTGTGCTTCCAGTACAGCCGCATTACTTAACGGAACGTGAACAGCCATCTGGTCACCGTCAAAATCGGCGTTGAACGCAGAACACACCAACGGGTGCAGTTGTATCGCTTTACCTTCAATCAATTTAGGCTGGAATGCCTGGATAGATAAACGGTGTAGCGTAGGGGCACGGTTTAACATTACCGGGTGACCCTTTAATATGTTTTCGAGAATATCCCAAACAATCGCTTCTTTCTTATCTACTAATTTTCTTGCACTCTTAACTGTTTTAACAATACCTCTTTCAATTAATTTACGAATGATGAACGGTTTAAATAATTCAGCCGCCATATCTTTTGGCAACCCGCACTCATGCAGTTTCATTTCAGGACCTACCACGATAACAGAACGACCAGAGTAGTCAACACGTTTACCTAACAGGTTCTGACGGAAACGACCTTGCTTACCTTTCAATACATCGCTCAGTGATTTTAATGCACGACCACCTTCTGCTTTAACGGCATTGGATTTACGGCTGTTATCAAAGAGTGAATCAATCGCTTCCTGCAGCATACGTTTTTCGTTACGTAAGATTACCTCAGGGGCTTTAATTTCTAACAAACGCTTTAAACGGTTGTTACGGATAATAACACGACGGTATAAGTCGTTCAAATCTGATGAGGCGAAACGACCGCCATCCAAAGGAACTAAGGGACGAAGTTCCGGTGGGATAACTGGAATGTATTGCATTACCATCCATTCAGGACGGTTATTGATCCTTGTATTGGCATCACGGAAAGCTTCCACCACACTCAAACGCTTCAAAGCATCAGCTTTACGTTGCTGAGATGTTTCATTCGCTGCAGCATGACGTAAGGAAGCACTTAAGCTATCCAAATCCAAACGTGCCAGTAAATCGCTTACAGCTTCGGCTCCCATCTTAGCGATGAATTTGTTAGGATCTTCATCCGGCAGGTACTGGTTGTCTTTTGGTAACGTATCTAATATATCTAAATATTCTTCTTCCGTTAACAGGTCACCGTAATTCTGACCTTTATCCGTACGGATGCCTGGTTGAATTACCACAAAGCGTTCGTAATAAACAATCGTCTCTAATTTTTTAGAGCTCATCCCCAATAAATAACCAATCTTATTTGGCAAAGATTTGAAATACCAGATATGAACAACAGGCACCACTAATTTAATATGGCCCATACGTTCACGTCGTACTTTCTTTTCTGTTACTTCCACACCGCATCGGTCGCAAACAATCCCTTTATAACGGATACGTTTGTACTTACCGCAGGCACATTCATAATCTTTTACCGGCCCAAAAATCCTTTCGCAAAACAAACCATCACGTTCGGGCTTGTAAGTACGGTAGTTGATCGTTTCCGGCTTTAAAACTTCACCAAAACTTTTTTCTAAAATTGAATCTGGTGAAGCAAGACCAATTGTAATTTTTGAAAACGTAGCTCTTGGACGATTATCTCTTTTGATAGCCATGTTGAGTTTATTGTTTACCCCCATCCCCTAAAGGGGAGCAATGCACCCGCAATTGTTGGATGGGTTTGTTAACTATTAATTTTTTATCAGGAAATAATCGTTGATTACTTCTTGAATTATTGTTTACTAAAAAAATAAAGAACTGTTACAACCAAGTTCCCCCTTCAGGGGGACAGGGGGTTTTATTCAAACTTAAGGTCAAGACCCAAGCCTCTTAATTCATGAACCAATACATTGAATGATTCAGGAATACCTGCACGTGGAACGTTGTCACCTTTTACTATTGCTTCATATGTCTTCGCACGGCCGATGATATCATCAGACTTCAGCGTTAACAACTCCTGCAATATGTTAGAGGCGCCATAAGCTTCCAGTGCCCACACTTCCATCTCACCAAAACGTTGCCCACCAAATTGAGCTTTACCACCCAGCGGCTGTTGGGTAATCAAACTGTATGGTCCTATTGAACGGGCATGCATTTTATCATCCACCATATGGTGAAGTTTGATCATATAGATAATACCCACTGTTGCTTTCTGGTGGAAACGATCTCCTGTTTCACCATCGTACAAGTAAGTATGACCAAAGCTTGGTAAACCAGCTTCGTTAATATGATTGGCAATTTCTTCTACTGTAGCACCATCAAAAATTGGTGTGGCGAATTTCATCCCTAATTTTTCACCAGCCCATCCAAGAACAGTTTCATATATCTGTCCTAAGTTCATACGGCTTGGTACACCCAATGGGTTCAATACAATATCAACTGGTGTCCCATCTTCAAGGAAAGGCATGTCTTCTGCACGAACGATCTTAGCCACAATACCTTTGTTACCGTGACGGCCAGCCATTTTATCACCTACTTTTAATTTACGCTTAACGGCTAAGTAAACTTTAGCAAGTTTCAATACACCTGCGGGTAATTCATCACCAATAGAAATATTAAATTTCTCTCTCTTGTAACGACCTAACTCTTCATTGTATTTAATGTTGTAGTTATGCAAGAGTGTATTGATGTTATCATCTACCTGCTTTTCACCAGTCCATCCTAAAGGATTAACATTCTGGTAATCTAAACCAGCCAGATTTTTAGGATTGAACTTAGCACCTTTACCAATCAATACTTCCCCAAAATTATTACTTACGCCAGCAGAAGTTTTGTCTCTGAGCAAGGTTTGTAATTTACTTACTAAAAGTTCAAGAACATCGGCAGTATTCTTCTCGTGTACTTTTTCAACTTTTTCTAATAATGCTTTCTCTCTTACTTTAGTATTCTTATCTTTTTTAGCACGTTGGAATAAGCGTTTATCGATTACCACACCCTCTGTACCACTTGGAGCTTTTAATGAAGCGTCTTTTGCATCACCTGCTTTATCCCCAAAGATGGCACGTAATAATTTTTCTTCCGGAGTGGGGTCGCTTTCACCTTTAGGGGTAATCTTACCAATAAGAATATCTCCTTCTTTGATAGCAGCACCTATTCTTATTACACCATTCTGGTCTAAGTCTTTGGTAGCTTCCTCACTTACGTTAGGAATATCTGGTGTTAATTCTTCTTCACCCAATTTAGTATCACGAACTTCTAATTCAAATTCATCAATATGAATAGAAGTAAACCAGTCATCTTTTACTACTTTTTCGCTGATTACTATCGCATCTTCAAAGTTGTAACCTTTCCATGGCATGAATGCAACTTTCAAGTTACGTCCCAATGCCAGTTCACCATTTTGTACAGCATAACCTTCCGTTAAGAAATCACCGTTTTTAACTTTCTGGCCTTTTTTTACAGCAGGTTTCAAATTAATACAAGTGCTCTGGTTGGTTTTTGTAAACTTGGTGAGTTTATATATTTGTAAATCTTCTTCAAAACTTACCAGGCGTTGTTCTTCGTCCCTGTCGTAACGAACGTGAATTTCATTGGCATCCACAAATTCAACCACACCATTGCCATCTGCATGAATCTGGATCCTTGCGTCACGGGCAGCCTTTGCTTCCAAACCTGTACCTACTATAGGAGACACAGGACGTATTAATGGAACAGCCTGACGTTGCATGTTTGATCCCATCAACGCACGGTTAGCATCATCATGCTCTAAGAATGGAATTAAGGAAGCACTTAAACCAACAATTTGATTCGGTGCCACATCCATATATTCCACTTCAGCTTTATCTAATATTGGGAAGTCACCTGTTTGACGGCTCTTTACTTTTTCTTCTGAAATGTTTCCATTAGAATCAATTTCCACGTGTGCCTGTGCGATCTTAGCGGTATCTTCTTCTTCAGCACTTAAGAATGTAAGCTTCTTCATATCGATCTTACCATTGTCAACTTTACGGTAAGGCGTTTCAATGAAGCCCATATCATTAATCTTTGCGTGAACGCAAAGTGTTGAGATCAAACCAATGTTTGGCCCCTCTGGTGTTTCAATAGTACACAAACGACCATAATGTGAATAGTGTACGTCACGAGTACCAAAAAATGAGTTGATAACAGAAGACAAAGTCCTCGCATTAATCAAATCAACAGGAGTGAATACCTCATTATCACGAACGTTCATCCTTTCACGGATGGTACGTGCCATACGAGCCAGACCAACACCAAATTGTGCATACAACTGCTCACCTACTGTACGAACACGACGATTGCTCAGGTGATCGATATCATCTATCTCTGCTTTGGCATTTGTTAAACGCACCAGGTATTTAATGATTAAAATGATATCCTGGCGGGTTAATGTTTTTTGGGTAAGCGGCGCTTCAATATTCAACTTGCGGTTGATTTTGTAACGTCCCACTTCCCCTAAATCATAACGCTTATCACTAAAAAATAATTTATCAATAATACCACGGGCAGTTTCGTTATCCGGCGCATCGGCACCACGTAACTGGCGGTAGATATGTTGAACGGCTTCCAACTCGGAGTTAGATGTATCTTTATTTAAAGTATTATAGATGATAGCGTAATCCCCACTCACTTCTTCTTTTTGAACGAATACGCTTTCAACTCCTAAATCTGTAATTAATTCAATGTTTTCTGCATTTAAAACAGAGTCACGTTCTAATACTACTTCATTTCTTTCGATAGAAACCACTTCACCGGTATCTTCATCCACAAAATCTTCTACCCAGCTTCTTAATACACGGGCAGCTAATAATTTCCCTTCGTATTTACTTAAGGTTTTTTTATCAGCTTTTACTTCATCGGCCATACCAAACAATTCCAGAATATCCTTATCTGTTTCAAAACCGATAGAACGTAACAATGTTGTTACCGGGAATTTTTTCTTACGGTCGATGTACGCATACATCACATTGTTGATATCCGTAGCGAATTCCATCCATGCTCCTTTAAAAGGAATTACACGGGCAGAATAAATTTTAGTACCGTTTGGATGCAAGGACTGACCAAAGAACACACCAGGTGAACGGTGTAATTGAGAAACCACCACCCTTTCGGCACCATTGATAACGAAAGTACCACGTGGTGTCATGTAAGGGATGTTTCCTAAGAACACGTCCTGTACAATGGTTTGGAAATCGATATGCTCTTCATCATTACAGCTTAACCGCAGTTTTGCTTTTAATGGCACAGCATACGTAAGCCCTCTTTCCATACATTCATCGATAGTATAACGTGGTGGATCCACGAAATAATCTAAGAACTCGAGCACAAATATGTTTCTCGTGTCAGTAATCGGGAAGTTTTCTTTAAACACACGGAAAAGCCCTTCTACGTTACGCTTATCAGGAGTCGTTTCCAATTGGAAAAAATCCCTGAATGATTCTAACTGGATATCCAGCAAATCTTCTGGCTCTGCCAAATGCTTAATCTTACCGAAACTGATTCTTTTGTTGTGAAGTGTTGTTGAAGACATATTACTAAATCCGGTTTTTAGTTTTATACAGACGTACAATACACACCCAGCTTTACTTTCTTAAAAAAATAAAGCCGATGATTTTCAATTATTTATGCATGTATTGGGGCGTCAAAATTTCCTTAGGCCTAATTTAAGGAACGCAAAGGTAAGGATTAAGGTGATACGAAAAATAATTTTATGCACGGTTTTTGAAAGCTGTGCATAACTGTAAAACAAGTTAGTAAAGAAGCCAAAATGACAAAAAAATCCCCCGGATTACCGGGGGATTCATTATTAAGTTGTTTGAATAACTCTTACTGAATTTCAACATCAGCGCCTGCTTCTTTCAGTTTGTTAGCAATTTCTTCAGCTTCAGCTTTAGAAACACCTTCTTTAACTGGTTTTGGAGCACCGTCCACCAAGTCTTTAGCTTCTTTCAAACCGAGACCAGTTAAATCTTTAACGATCTTAACTACGTTCAGTTTAGAAGCACCACCACTCTTCAATACTACATTGAAAGCAGTTTTTTCTTCTACTGCAGCGGCACCACCACCTGCGTCGCCACTTACTACTACTGCGGCTGCAGCTGGTTCAATACCATAATCTGCTTTTAATACGTCAGCCAGTTCCTGTACTTCTTTTACAGTAAGGCCAACCAGTTGTTCTGCTAATGCTTTTACGTCTGCCATTTGATTTAAATTTTTCCCGTCTTCACTGCTTTTTATTAGCTCCGACGGAGTTTAAAAAAATTGTTTACGCCTTTTACTATCCGGCCAGTTATTTATTTGCTCTCGCAAGAAAATACATTGTTATTCTGCTGCTACACTTTCACCTTTCTTTTCAGCATTGTGCAATAAAGCAGCAATAACCCGTTTAGCTGGTGATTGTAACAATCCAATAACCTCACCGATAAGTTCGTTCTTAGTTTTGATCTTAGTTAATGATATCAGGGTATTATCTCCTGTATAAATATCACCATTAATGAAAGCCGCTTTTAACACCGGTTTTTCACCATTGCTCTCTTTGCGGAATGAACTGATGATTAAAGCAGGTTCTTTGGGATTCTCTGAAAACAATAAAGCTGTTACTTTATGCAGAGATTCATATACCCCGCTATAACGTTCAGCATCCAGAGATTCCATAGCTTTTTTGATCAAAGTATTTTTGGCCACCTTCATTTCAACATTTTTGTCGAAACAGGCACGGCGAAGTTTACTTACCTGAGCTACAGTCAGCGATTCTGTATCGGTAATATAGAAGTTATTATATTGAGAGAATTTGCCCTTCAGCAATTCAATCACTTCATTTTTTTGTTCTTTGTTCATAACTTAATTGTTTAAAGCATTGTTTGGCGTGAAACAAACAAATACTAATTCATTAATGATTTTGTATCAATTGAAATGCCCGGGCTCATTGTACTGGCCATAAACACACTCCTCAGGTAAGTACCTTTGGCTGTAGATGGTTTTGCTTTGATGATAGCATTGATTAATTCGTGACTGTTTGCCGCTATTTTATCGGGGCTGAAACTTACACGGCCAATTGATGCGTGAACAATTCCTGCTTTATCAACTTTGAAAGCAATTTTACCGCCTTTAACTTCATTTACTGCAGCCGCTACATCATTTGTAACAGTTCCGGTTTTGGGGTTAGGCATCAGGTTACGGGGACCTAAAACTTTACCCAGCTTACCAATCTTAGGCATTACGGATGGAGTAGCAACGATAACGTCTACATCAACCCACCCACCTTCAATCTTTGTAATAAATTCATCCAGACCTACAAAATCAGCACCTGCTGCTCTTGCATCAGCTTCTTTATCTGGGGTACAGAGCACTAATACTTTTTTTGTTTTACCAGTGCCATGTGGCAAAGTAACAGTACCACGAATAGCCTGATCGGCTTTCTTTGGGTCAACACCCAAACGAATATGTAAATCAACAGAGCTGTCGAATTTAGTTGTATTCACATCTTTTACTAAAGTAGAAGCTTCTTTTAATGAATACTGTTTGTTTTTATCAACTTTTGAAGCTACTGCTTTTCTTTTCTTAGCGATTCCCATTTTAATTTCAGTTTAAAAAATTAATAATTAATTTTCCCATGGGGCTTTACCATCAACAGTTAATCCCATACTGCGGGCAGTACCGGCTACCATGCTCATAGCACTTTCCAGCGTAAAAGCATTCAAGTCAGGCATTTTGTCTTTAGCAATTGCTTCCACTTGTGCCCAACTTACCTTACCTACTTTTTGACGATTTGGCTCTTTGGAACCGCTTTGAATTTTAGCTGCTTCCAGCAACTGTACGGCTGCAGGAGGAGTTTTAATGATAAATTCAAAAGATTTGTCGGAATAAACTGTAATTAATACAGGGAGAACTTTTCCCATTTTGTCCTGCGTACGTGCATTAAACTGCTTGCAGAACTCCATAATGTTGATGCCTTTTGAACCCAGCGCAGGTCCAATTGGCGGTGCAGGGTTGGCCTGGCCACCCTTACACTGTAGCTTAACATAGCCAGTGATTTCTTTTGCCATTTTCTACTTTTTTTGGTGTTAACGTCCGGCTCTAAGGCCGAACTCCCAAATCAATACATTCTAACTATCTGCTTAAGTGCTAAACTTAAGGCAGAAGACAAAGAACTTTTTGGGGAAGCAAAGGTAGGAAAATAACTGGCATATCAGCAATTATTGAGCGAAAAATTTTACTGGTCTTCTAAGATCAGTTGGGTAATGAGTATTTATCGGTTTTTAACTAAGATATGCTCAAGTTGTTACTATTTTATCTATCTAACATAGTGCCCCTTTATGAACCCGGTTTTAGCATAAGGCGACAGATAAATAAAAGCTTTGGAGTTTATTTATTTTCCCATTTTTTAAAAAAGAAATTTTTCAAATGAAATACTTGTTATAATTTTCAATAACTAATAATCAACTACAACTAATAACATTAAAACCCTCCTTGTTATGGCTAAAGCAAAAAAGAAAAAAGCAGTAAAGAAAGCCGCTCCAAAAAAAGCGAAGAAAGCTGTTAAAAAAGCACCGCCTAAAAAAGTCGCTCCTAAAAAAGCCAAAAAAGCTGCACCTAAAAAGAAAGCAGTAAAAAAAGCAGCTAAGAAAGTGGTAAAGAAAAAGGCTGTAAAAAAAGTTGCGAAAAAAATTGTAAAAAAGGCTGCGAAAAAAGTAGTTAAGAAAAAAACAGTGCCTAAAAAAGTCGCTCCTAAAAAAGCCGTAGCGAAAAAAATTGCAGCGCCTGTACCAACCCCGAAAGCAGAGTCTGCTCCTCTACCTACTTTGTTTGACACGATGGATTCTCCGGCTATTGACGATACGCCGCTATTGCCTGCAGACAATAACGATAATGGAGATGGCCTTTAATTACATTTAATAACCTGTATTGAACTAAAAAAACCTCAGTAAATGCTGAGGTTTTTTTAGTTCAATTTTAAATTTCTTATCCTATTTTTTCCACCTGCATATAATTTAACTCAACCGGCGTGGCACGGCCAAAAACTTTCACCGCTACTTTCAATTTTTTCTTTTCATCATTTACCTCTTCAATCACTCCATTAAAATCATTAAATGGCCCGTCAATAATTTTAATAGTTTCACCAATAATAAAAGGTTCGCTCATTGTCATTCCACCAGCATCGGTCATCTCATCAACTTTACCCAGCATCTTATTTACTTCTGCCTTACGAAGCGCAATAGGGTTTTCTTTTCCCAAAAAGTGGATTACATTGGAAGTATTTTTTATAGCATCCCTTAAATCATCATTCATTTTTCCCCCACTTACTTCAATCATAACATACCCGGGATAAAAGTTACGTTCACGCATCACTTTTTTACCATTCTGCACTTTATATACTTTTTCAACCGGTAAAAATACCTGCTTCACAATTTTATCCCAACCACCTCTGGATATTTCCTTATCAAGGTATTCTTTAACTTTCTTTTCTTTTCCACTAACTACCCGCAGCACGAACCATTTGGTATCCGTTGCATTGGTTTCCGTTATGTTTACCGTTTCTTCCATCTTTAAAACATTGAATAGATTAATTCTAAAACTTTGGCGATCGACAGATCCATTACCCACACCATAGCAGTAATAATCAGAGTTGCTGCCAACACAATCATGGTTGATTGTTGTAACTGTGCCCATGTTGGCCAGCTTACTTTTTCAATCAACTCTTTGTATGAGTCTTTGAAGTAGGAACTTACTTTGTTCATTTTTTCTTTTTTGAAGATTTCAATTTATACTGCACGGGCACTAGGATTCGAACCCAGACTGAAGGTTTTGGAGACCTCTGTACTACCGTTATACTATGCCCGTATAGCGGCCCCTCCAACCTCCCTAAAGGGGAGGCTCAAAGAGCCTTATTTTTAAAGAACTTTTTAAAGTACAAAGTACCCTGGCTTTAGATACCAAAGGTACTTTGTTTTTTGAAGCCTTTCAAAAGCCCCTCCTTTGGAGGGGTTTGGGGAGGCTTTTACTTGATGATTTCTGTAACCTGACCAGCACCTACTGTACGTCCACCTTCGCGGATAGCGAATTTCAATCCTTTCTCCATCGCAATAGGTTGAATCAATTTCACCGTCAATGAACAGTTATCACCAGGCATAATCATTTCTGTACCTGCTGGTAACTCAACTTCACCAGTTACGTCCGTAGTACGGAAGTAAAACTGAGGGCGGTATTTTTGGAAGAATGGAGTATGACGTCCACCTTCATCCTTGCTCAATACGTAAACTTCACCTTTAAATTCAGTGTGAGGAGTAATGGTACCTGGTTTACAAATAACCATACCACGACGGATTTGATTTTTCTCAATACCACGTAATAATAAACCAGCGTTATCACCAGCTTCACCTTCATCCAATAACTTGCGGAACATTTCTACACCGGTACAAGTTGAAGTTAATGAAGCATCCATTAAACCTACGATTTCAACACCTTCACCTACTTTAATACGACCTCTTTCGATACGACCTGTAGCAACAGTACCACGACCAGTGATAGAGAACACGTCTTCTACACTCATCAGGAAAGGCATATCAACCGGACGGGGAGGTAATGGGATATAAGAGTCAACAGCATCCATCAGCTCATTGATAGCACCAATCCATTTTTCTTCGCCAGCTAATGCACCGGTTGCAGAACCTTTAATGATTGGAGTGTTATCGCCATCAAATCCTCTCTTTGTTAATTCATCACGAATTTCCATTTCAACCAGGTCTAACAATTCAGGATCATCTACCAGGTCAACTTTATTCATAAATACAACCATGCGGGGTACGCCTACCTGGCGGGCCAACAGGATGTGTTCTTTTGTTTGTGGCATAGGACCATCAGTAGCAGCTACTACCAGGATGGCACCGTCCATTTGAGCCGCACCAGTAATCATGTTCTTCACATAATCGGCGTGACCAGGACAGTCTACGTGAGCATAGTGACGGCTGGCCGTTTGATACTCAACGTGAGCTGTATTAATGGTGATACCCCTTTCTTTTTCTTCAGGAGCCCCATCAATTTCATCATATTTTTTTGCCGTCGCCAGGCCCTTTTTAGAAAGGATTTCCGTAATGGCGGCAGTCAACGTGGTTTTTCCATGATCTACGTGACCAATGGTACCAATGTTTACGTGGGGTTTATCCCGCTTAAAGGTCTCTTTTGACATTGTATGTTTTTTTAATTGTGGATGTACAAATTTACTATGCTTTGTGTACTTAGCCTCAGTAAAGCAATTTCGCTGCTGTTGCGTCGCACACTTCAAGTTTCTGTTCGTTGTTCAATATGTCAATTGAACAGATTAAAAGAACTTTTGAGCCGTTAGTGAGAATCGAACTCACGACCTCTTCCCTACCAAGGAAGTGCTCTACCACTGAGCTACAACGGCTAGTTCAGTTTGTGAGTTCATAGTTTTCAGTTCTGAGTTATAGTTATTACAGAACTCCGAACTCAAAACTTAAAACTACTTCTGAGCGGGAGACGAGGCTCGAACTCGCCACCTATAGCTTGGAAGGCTATCGCTCTACCAAATGAGCTACTCCCGCATTTATTATTTTAAATGCTAAATGTTGAATTTTAAATAGAGATAATAAATAATTCAACATTTAAAATTTAACATTCAAAATAATCAAAGAACTGTGGGCAAGGATGGATTCGAACCACCGAACTCCGAAGAGGACAGATTTACAGTCTGTTGCCGTTGGCCACTTGGCTACTTGCCCAACTATCAGCTAACAGCTTAAAGCTATTTGCCATTAGTGGAGCCACTTGTCGGACTCGAACCAACGACCTGCTGATTACAAATCAGCTGCTCTACCAACTGAGCTAAAGTGGCATATACTTTCAAAAAACTTTCCACCAGTCAAAACTCAACCTTCGATCTTCCCGATAACCTATCGGGATGCTCTGCCAACTGAGCTAAAGTGGCGTAATTGTCATAACTGCAAATCAATTTCGTATCAAATGCAGTACTGTAAAGAACTTCCCGTAATTACATACGTATCTACCGTATTTTTTTGGGAAGGCAAAGGTAACGGAAAATGTGAAATACAAAAATTTTGAAAAAGAAATTTTTACACCAAATCAACAGGTTATGAATAATTCATTTGAACGAAAAAAGTACTCACTATCAAATTTCATCCTGCCTTCAGTATCCAGCATATAACAACTATTTTCTTTGCAATGAGGCAATCCAGAATTATGTCCAATCTCATGCAGTGCCAATTTGTAGAAACATTGATTTAGTTTCTCAGTATTACCCAACCTGTACGTTGAAATAACAGAAGCTTTGTCTGACATAAGTCCCAACCCCATAACCCCATAATTAAAAATATTCCCTTTTGTGGTTGAAATATCTTTTGATGTAACACCTAAATAAATGCAAGTATCATTACTTTGAAGTTGTAAAAAACTCAGTAAACTATCTGCCCAATACCTGTTACTGGGCCCATAGTAAGACCCAAAAGGAAATTTCTTTGCAGGTTTTATTTTAATGTCCACGTTAATGTTTTGAGATAAATCTGATTGCAGCTTCTTTTATAAGTTTTTATCAACCTTTTCAAAAGGCTGAATATAGACTACAAGTTTTGTTTTAGTGTCGTTGGTAAATACAAAACCTGATTCGTTTGGCTTGCACCCAATGAAAATTATCGCCAAAAGAACAAGAGTTATATGCCGCATTTTTTTCTATTGATTCCAGAAGCTGAAAATAGTAACCCACAGAAATTAAAAACCCCGCTGTTGCGGGGTTTTTAATTTCTACTCCTGATATTGTTTTTCTTTTTGTTTTTTAATTTGATTTATGATAGAATCCAGTGCTGTATCAAAGGACTCTTCAAAAGATTTTGAGGTTTGTTTTACAAAGAACTGTCTGCGGGGTACAGCTACTTTAATTTCTGCAATCTTGTCTTTAATCTGGTGAACAACATTGTCGAGTTTCAGAAAAACATCCACCTGGTGGATACGGTCGTTAAAGCCTTTGAGTTTTTGGATTTTTTTGTTTACGTGATCAATTAATTTAGTGTCAGCATCAAAGTGCACAGTCTGAATGTTAACGTTCATAGAACTCTTTTTTTAATCTGTGAATAAATCAATAAATAAAGAACTTTTGGAGAGTTGTAGTTAAGGCATAGGCAAGTGTTTTATGTGCTTCAAGTTAAGTCAACAAAGGGATATTTTCAAGAAAAAAAATCATAAATTTTATTGTTTAACATCCAACAAAATTTTCTGCTATGCTTTTGGGTGTGCTTTTTTATAAACATCCTTGAGTTTCTCGATCGTATTATGTGTATAGATTTGAGTGGCAGCCAGACTGGCATGCCCTAATAATTCCTTTACAGCATTTAAATCGGCCCCGTTATTGGTTAAATGAGTGGCAAAAGTGTGACGCAGCACATGTGGGCTTTTCTTATCAAGATTTTTGGCCTGTTTGCCAAGGTATTTATTAATGAGCAGATAAGCGTATTTGGCATAAACGGGTTTCCCTTTTTCTGTCACTAGTAACATCTCGTTGGGCTCAGAAAATAATTTTCGTTTCTTCTGCCGGTAATCGTCAATTATTGTTATTACCTCCCTGGTAATAGGTATTATTCTTTCTTTATTACCCTTTCCCAGGACCTTTATATATAACTTAGACCTGTCTATCTGCGTTTCCTTAAGGTTAATCAGTTCACTTAATCGAATTCCTGTGGCATAAAATAATACAAAAAGTATTTTAGCATTAAGGGATTTCCAATCTTCTGAGGCAATATTCAAAGTATCCATTATTTGCCGGGTATCTTGTTCGTTTACAAAAACCGGAAGCCTTTTGCTTATTTTAGGGGCAACAATATTAACCATGGGTGTTTTTTCAATCACACCACTTTTAAGTTGATATTTAAAAAAGGAACGCAGGGAAGAAATTTTTCGGTTAATGCTTTTGGCCTGAATTTCATCTTCCATTAATTCAACAACCCAGCTACGTACAATTGAATGTGAAATTTCTTTTAGCACAGTCAAGTCATACTGGCTTTTAAGAAAGGTAAAAAACTGTTCCAGGTCGTTTTTATAAGAGATAATGGTGTGCTGGGAATAACGCTTCTCAAATTTGAGATAGTCAAGAAAGGATTGTATTGGCCCCTGGGTTGGTACAGTCATAAAAAAACTGGTAGCCATAAAGTTACAAAAAACCCTACGGCTACCAGTCAATTATTTTTGATAATTCAACGATTATTCGTCGAAAGATCCATTAGCTAATTTTTGCTTGTACACAGCTTTTAAAACTTCACCACGGCGTTTTACAGAAGGCTTGGTAAAAGACTGGCGTTCTCTTAACTGAAGCAATATTTTTGCTTTTTCAAACTTTTTCTTATACTTCTTTAGCGCTTTGTCTATGTTTTCGCAATCTTTTGAATCAATAATAAGCATATTTATATACCTCCTTTAAAGCTTTTTAAATTGGGTGGCAAAGAAACACCAAAATTTTGAATTGAAGAAATCATTTGTAAAAAAAGACGAATTTTGAAAAATTATGTTTACAGGAATTGTAGAAACAACCGGAATTATAACCGATATATTAATAAATGGCACTAATAAGACCTTTTGGATAAAGTCTCCGCTTTCGGGTGAATTAAAGGTGGATCAAAGCCTGTCACATGATGGTGTTTGCCTCACCGTTGAAGAAATAAAAGATGGGCAGCACAGGGTAACGGCGGTTTCTGAAACACTATCCAAAACCAATATAAATGACTGGGCAGATGGCACTACCGTCAATTTAGAACGTTGTCTTGCCCTGAATGGACGTATAGATGGACACTTGGTATTAGGTCATACAGACACAACAGGAACAGTACATCAAATAACCGAAAACAACGGAAGCTGGCAATATATTATTGAATACCCGGACCAATTTGCCTTACTGGTTATTGAAAAAGGTTCTATAACTATAAATGGTATCAGTCTTACCATATTTAATATATCCGACAATTCCATTGAGGTTGCCATCATCCCCTATACATACGAGCACACAAACCTAAAGCATTTAAAACCAGGAGAAAAAGTTAATCTTGAATTTGATTTAATAGGTAAATATGTAGCCCGTATCCAACAAGTACGCATTAATAAGTAAAAATACTGGCCTCAGAAATCGGTCAAAAGTAACAACAACACACTTCTTCAATTTCCGTTTTATATGTGTACCGTATCCAGTTTCCCGGCGGTTTAATCCCTGCCTGGAAAAAAATGAAAACTAACCCAGTATCCATGCCCAGAATTTCAATTATAGTACCCGTATATAATGAAGATGAAAACATACTTCCCTTGTTTTATGAAATAAAAAAACACTGTCCGGAGGATTTTGAACTGATCTGGATTGACGACGGAAGTACTGATGAAACATTAACCGAAATACAGCAACTCTCTTTTCATGAAGAAAGAATAAAATGCATTTCCCTTTCCAGAAATTTTGGTCACCAAAATGCAATGCTGGCAGGACTAAATTACGCCAACGGTGATTATATTATTACTATGGATGGTGATTTACAGCACCCCCCTTCCCTTATTCCAAAAATGATAGAAAAATTGAATGGTGGAACTGATATTGTATTTACCAAACGAACCTGCACGAAAAAAACAAACTGGATTCAAAGAACCTTTACAAAACTTTTTTTCCGCTTTGCAAATTTTTTTTCTGAAACAAAAATAGATGAGGACCTTACAGATTACAGGGCCTTTAACCATAAAGTTCTGGAAAGTGTGCTTCAATTACAGGAAAAAGAAACTTTCCTCAGGGGTATTTTTACCTGGATTGGATATAAGTCTGATATAATTCATTTTACTACCAGTGAAAGAATGCATGGAAAAACAAAATATTCATTTCGGAAATTAATTATGGCGGAAATGAACAAAATCATTTTGTTTAATCCCAATCTGGTAAAATTTATAACAACAATCGTTGGCCTGTCCATCATAGTTACCCTGTTTAATATTCCATTATGGCAATTAATTTCACCGGCAAACAGTTATAATTTCAGTACCTGGCATATCCTTTTGAATTTACTTGTGGTAATTATGCAGTTATTTTTAACAGTAATGATTTTTAAACTGGTAAATATTTCACTTTACAATAACCGAAAAAGGCCTCCTTACCTGGTAAAAGAAACAATAAATTTCTAACTGAAGCTTCTTAAATATTATAGAGCCGATAAGATAAATCGGCAGCAAAATATAATATTTGTATTTTTAACCATTCCACAAACTGAGGAGCATTATGCCAAAAGTTACTATTATAGTTCCGGTTTATAATGAGGCTGATAATATTATTCCTTTGTATGCAGAAATTAAAAAGAATTGTCTCGCAGATTTTGAAATATTATGGATTGATGATGGCAGTACAGATACTACTTATTCGGAGATACAGCTGCTGGCTGATTCTGATTCAAGGGTGAGCTGTCTTTCACTTTCAAGAAATTTCGGTCATCAAAACGCCATTATGGCCGGGCTGGATCATGCCACAGGAGAGTATACCATAATAATGGATGGCGATCTGCAACATCCCCCTTCCTGCATACCATTATTTCTGCAAAAGATAGAAGAAGGATATGATATAGTAGCTGCTCAAAGAAAAAAAACACAATCAATTCCTTTCTTTAAAAAAATTTTTTCCACACTATTTTATAAATTCATCAATTTTATTTCAGATATTCCTATTGAAGAAAATGTTTCCGATTTCAGAGCATTTAACAATAAAGTATTAACAGCAGTACGGCAATTCGAAGAGAGAGATTTATTTCTCAGAGGCCTGTTCAGCTGGGTAGGATTTAAAAAAACAACGATTCAATTTGAGGCCCCTTCCCGAAGATTTGGCAAGAGCAAGTATTCGTATGCACAAATGCTCCGGCTTGCTTTAAAAGGAACTACTTCTTTTAGCTTTAAACCACTCCGTATTTCTCTTTTAATAGGAGCCATTGTATCTGGCTTTGCTTTTTTACTTTTAATTATATCACTCATAACTTATTTCCGTGGACAAACAGTTCCGGGCTGGACATCCATAATGACTGTTGTTACTTTTATGGGTGGCACACAATTGTTGGTCATTGGCTTGATGGGTGAATACATTGCGGGGCTTTTCAGAGAATCTAAAAAAAGGCCTTTGTATATAGTAAATGAAAAAATAAATATTAACTAAAAAGCATCCCAGTCACCCGTTTGAACCAGCCATTCGCTTTGCAAAAGCTCTGATTGAAAATTATTATTATTATAAGTACCTACAAGAATTTGCTGCTTTGGCAAGAACCTGTCAGGAACTTTAAAAAACATACTACTCCAAAAATCAGGTGCAAATTTTTTACCGGAAAACATACCAATAAACCTGCATTTTTCCTGCGAAGCCGTTGCCTTCATAAACGTAAAAAGGGCCGACTTTGCTTCATTATCCAGGTAATGATATTCCATGACTAATAAAATTCTGCGTTCTTTTATTTCAGTAGTACATAAAACTATATTACCAGTAACCTGGTTGTTTCGTTTGGTGGTATGTATAAAGTAATTAGTGGCTGGTTTTTTTAAATATCTCCAATTCATATAAGCTGCACTACGGTATAATACAATCGTAGTTTGATCAACAATTTTTTTAGCATATTGATCCTGAGCAGAATTAAAATTTTCTGTACAGGCTTTTCCCTTACTATTTTTTAAGAAAGGATTGAACTTAATATAAAAACCAAGCTGCATTATGGGCTTATAGCTCAGCCTTAAAGCACCTGAAAAACTTTTTTTATTGGGAAATCCGTATAAAAAACTACCGGCAGGTAAATATTCCATAACTGCTTTCATGCACTTTGCAAATAACCACTTCCCCTCTTCTCCTGGAATTACAGCAACATCTCCGCTTTGCCATATTGTGATGACTTCATTCCTGTTAAGAAAATAATGGGGACAAATTGCTACACTTGCTATAATGGTTTCTTCTCTTTTGGCCAGTGCAATTTTTGCTTTACCGGCAGGTGTGTTATACTTCCACTCAAAAAACTCAGGGGTAATGTACGAATCATCCATCTCGTACTCTTTAAAAACATTTTTAAATGCAGCTTTTTGAAACAAACAATACTGCACCAGGTCAATACTGTCTGATTCAACCACCGAAATATTCACTGCATTCATTTTTTATAATTTTAGCGGTTTCATATTCATCGTCTCTACTCTGGCTGATGAAAAACTTTGTGGCTGATTTTGTCAAAGCCCATTTAACCATCTCTTCAGGTATTGCCCTGCCGGGATGATATACAATTTCTAAAGAATTGGCTTTTCTTTTCTTTGCTAAAGCAATAGCATTTTTAATGGTTTTTGCTGTCATGTTACCGGAGTATAATACACCGGTAATAAGATCAGCATTAGGCTTTGGATAAAGTAATAATGGTTTGTTTAGTTTGTACAGCCAATTAAGAAGAAAACACTTTACCAAATTTATCCAGAAAAATGGTTTTATAACATCAAGCCAATTCCCGACAACGAATAATTCTTTTGCAAACCTTATTTTTCTTATCTTATATTTTTCAGACAACCTTGTCATCGCTTTAAAAAAAGGCGGAAGCATGTGTACATAATTATGACTATCGAGTACATCAATTTTCCTTTCGCCCAGCATTTGATTTATAGATTTTATTTGAGCATCCCATTCGTTAAAAACCAGTTCTTCCAATTCTTTTATAAATTGCTTCTTCTTAAGCATTAGTAATAAAGCCTTGTAAAAAGTCAGTCTGAATTTTTTGTTTTTTAATGCAAGAACTGTATTTGCGCTTGCAGCATTTATGCAAATGCCGTCGGTAAGATTAAGGTGTGCAGACAGCTTAGCTTTTTTTCCCGGATGCGCTGAAAGACCCTGTTGTATAATATCATAACAGTCAGGGTTAGCTATGATACTAAACCCCTCAATATATCCTTTTTGCCAGCATTCAACAATTCGTTTAGTAGCTTGTCTCCCGGCTCCCGCATCATCAGCATGAAAAAAGAAATCCATAGAAATTAAATTATTGAGTGCTGCTTTAACTATTTAATTTTACGCAAGGCCATAAAGTTAATTGCTTTTGAATGAATTGTATATTTGATGGCGAAGAAACAATAATTAACATTGAAAAAAATAAATCCGCATTTAATTTTATTTATCACTCTTTTAGTGGCTTTCCTGCCCATTGTTTCTTTTTCATTTGCATTAAAAAACGACCTGTTTCTTGGATACTATCCGCCAAAGTTTCTTACAGGTGAAGTCCTACACAATGGTGATCTTCCGTTATGGAATCCTTATATATCATTTGGCATACCATTTTATGGAGATATGAACGGTGGCTTCTGGAGTCCGATAACCTGGTTTATTGCATCCACCACCGGTTACAATGTTTATATACTTACAATAGAAGTGCTCTTATATTTATGGATAGGCGGATCGGGAATGTATTACTTAACCAGTCATTGGGTGCAAAATAAAAATATCAGGCTGATTGCTGCGATTGCATTTATGTGCTGTGGTTTTAACATTGGGCATTTACAACATTTAAACTGGATCAGCGGAGCCGCCTTTTTACCATGGTGCCTGTGGAGTTTTATAAAAGTAAACGTTACCGGTGTATTGAAATACTACCTTGTATCGGCCCTGCTGTTTTATTTTTTCATTTCTTCAGCACATCCTGGTCTTATCATTTGTACTGTCTATTTGTTTTTATCATTGTTCATTTTATTTTTAATCAGGAGTTATCAAACTGCTGGCTTAAAAGGGGCATCTCTGATTTCTAAAAGATATTTCTTCTTATTCCTTCTTTTGACAATGTTGTGTGCAGGTATTATAGCGGGGTATACAGACATTATTCCTCATTTTTCAAGAGGAAATATAGTTTCTTTAAGATCATCGTTAGCCCAACCAACTACTGCACAAAGCTGGGTAAGTCTGTTATTGCCATTTAGCACTACAAAAAACCAGGATTTGTTTCAAACAGATATTGCTATGCGGAATAGTTATTTCGGGTTATTGCTTTTTATATTTTTACTGTCATCTATTCCCAGACAAAAAACCTTCTGGCAAAAATTTCTGTTAATTACCGGAATGATTTTTTTATTGCTTTCCACCGGTGGCCTGTTTAAAACAATCGCTTATTATTGCATTCCTTTTGCCGGATATATTCGGCTTAATGGCGAGTTCAGAATTTTCAGCCTGCTATGTTTTATTCCTGCAGCAGCAATTGCATTAGATAAATACCTGAGCGGATCTTATACAATGAAATTTCCAAAATACTTATCCCTTGTAGTGGCATGTATTGCAGCTATAATAATTACATGGTCCTTATACATGCTTATTCGTGATCATGAAAGTATTTTATTTGCAAATGTATTCTTTAGCAATCCAGAGTCTTTAAACACTCAACTAAAAAAAATAGTTGATTCAATTAGTTTTTATGACACAATCATAATCCAGGTTACGATTCAATTAGTTTTATTGTTTTTACTGATAAAAAATTTAACCAGTAAAAACAGCAAATGGTTATTACTGTTAAGCATTATTGACCTTAGCCTGGCCACTGAATTAAATTTGCCTTTCACTGGAGTTGGCAAAAACCCGGTCTCACAGCTAAGCAGCATACATAACCACTCGCCAAAAGGTATCATAACTCCTCCAATTCAGCCGCTTTTTAAAAACGATACCCTGTCACGTTCCGACAGCACCTTAGTTGGTGAATGGGGATTTTATAATAAACAAATAGGCTCTCCCAAAAGAGTCCTGTATCCTGTTCAGTTAAAAAATACGGTTGCCTATTATACAGCAATGGAAAGGGACAGTACATACAATATGCGAAACAATCCTTTTCTTTTTATAGGGGAAACAGAAGGCAATAAAATCATTGCAGATACAAACAATCATATAGCAAATGCCAATATAAAAAGTTTCAGTACGAATAAAATCATACTCGAATTTAACAGCACAAAAAACAGCAAGCTGATATTCCTTCAAAATTATTATCCGCACTGGTATTATTATAAGGACGGAAAACGCTATACGATGGATAAAGCTGGAATAAATTTTATGAGTGTACCGGTATCAAAAGGAGAAAATGAACTACTCATTCAATTTGAGCCCCAAATAGTAAAGGTTGCTATGATGATAAGCTTTGGAATATTTATTCTCTATATTTTTCTATTATTCTTTCCCGGGATCAAACCTGCTTTCCTTTCATAGCCATGGCAATCGCTGAATCCATTAATCTTTCAGCATAAGGCCGGGATATTTCGTTCAATTGTTCAATATGGGTATGAATCAAATCTTTATCCGTCCCATTTAAAACTTGTTGTAATGCATTTATCGCATTTTGTGTTGATTCTATTTCTGCTGATGTTAGAAAGTTTTTATTCTTGCTGATAAAGTTTTCTGTTGTTTGGATAAGTTGCTCTCCTTCTGTTTTAGCTTCTGTTACAGCCCTGGCAATCATGTCTTGCTTTGCATTGGCAATAGAATCGGTCAGCATTTTTTCTACTTCCTCATCGGTTAACCCGTATTGTGGTTTTACTTCTATGCTTTGCTGTATGCCGCTTCTCAGTTCTTTTGCAGTTACCACCAGTATGCCATCAGCATTTATTAAAAAACTAATTTCCACTTTAGGTATTCCTGCCGGCATACCGGGTATCCCAGTTAAATTAAATTCTGCCAGTTTACGGTTATCTTTCACCAAATCCCTTTCTCCCTGATAAACAGAAATGCGCATACCAGCCTGTCCGTCTTTTTGAGTGGTATATTGCCTGGCTGCTTTGGTGGGTATTTTAGAATTACGTGGAATCAACACATCCATTAAACCGCCCATTGTTTCTAATCCAAGGGAAAGCGGTGTAATATCAAGCAGTAATACATCCCTGTTGTTCCCGGCCAAAATATCAGCTTGTATAGCAGCACCTAATGCCACTACTTCATCAGGATTTACTTCTGTATGAACTTGTTTACCAAAAAACTTACTTACAGAATCCTTCACTAATGGCACTCTTGTTGAACCACCAACCATTACAATTTCATCAATATCAGTAACCGATAAATCGGCATCTTTTAAAGCCAGGATGCAGCATTCAATTGTTTTATCAACCAGCGATTGTATCAGACTATTAAGTTCATCTTTTGTCAATGTTAGCTCCATTCCTCTTAATTCGGAAACATAATTATCTGTACTGCTTAATGTTTTTTTTGCTTCTTCAGCTTTCAGTCGAAAGGACTGGGCCAGCATTCTGTCTTCTTTCAAAATTTCCGGGCTAATCTCATACTTTCTTATCCAGAATGTAACGATAGCATTATCCATATCATCACCCCCCAGGTAAGTATCACCATTAGTAGAGATTACTTCAAAAATTCCATTACTTATTTTTAGTACCGACACATCAAATGTTCCACCACCTAAATCATATACGGCAATTGTTTTTTCTTCTTCTTTGTTTAATCCTAATCCATAAGCAAGACTTGCGGCAGTTGGCTCATTTACGATCCGGAGAACATCTAACCCTGCTAATTTACCCGCATCCCGGGTAGCCTGTCTTTGAGCATCATTAAAATAAGCCGGAACTGTAATGACTGCTTTGTTTACCGGTGTTTTTAAAATATGTTCTGCCCTTTGTTTTAATTCTTTTAGAATAAAAGAAGATAATTCAATGGGTGAATAAAATTTAGTACCGGCCTGAACTTTTACAAGCCGGTCTGTATTATCATCAATAATCTTATAGGCAAAGAAATCAGAATGAGTTTCGATATCATTATACGATTTACCCATTAATCGTTTAGCAGAAAATATAGTATTGTAGGGTTCTGTAATAAGATGTTTTTTTGCTTCCTCTCCCACAACCACATTATCATATTGATCAAAATAAATTACGGAAGGAACCAACGAGCTGCTGTTATGTTCCCGTAAGGCTACAGGTTTCTTACTTTCCGGATGTATGATGGCTACCAGGCTGTTGGTAGTACCCAAATCTATACCAACAATAATTTCTTCCTGCTGCAAACTGCCCGTAGATAAATTGATTCCGATCTTTGCCATGAAACCTGCTATTTATTTAAAAAGGTCTATTTTTAATTTTTGAAGGCACAAATTTAGGCAATGCCTTTTAAACCCATTAAAAAAACTGCCTGGTATGCTTTTTAATTCGCTGGAGTTTGCCATTTTTTTTCCGGTAGTTACCTTACTCTACTTTTTGGTTCCTTATAAATTACGATGGCTTCATTTATTGATAGCTAGTTGTATTTTTTATGCCGCCTTTATACCATCATACCTGCTTATTCTTTTATTGCTAATACTGATTGATTTTTTTAGCGGGATTTTAATTGAAAAGAGTACGATACATAAAAAAAAATGGCTCATCCTTAGTATTGCTGCAAATATCGGGCTGTTATGTGTGTTTAAATATTATGATTTTTTTATTGCAAATATAAATGCAGGAACCGGCACTAATTTTTTATTGCTGAACTGGGCTTTACCCATCGGGCTTTCTTTTCATACATTTCAATCTATGAGTTACACAATTGAAGTGTACAGGGGAAAACAAAATGCAATTCGTCATTTTGGCTACTATGCATTATATGTAATGTTTTATCCGCAATTGGTAGCTGGTCCGATAGAAAGGCCCTATCATTTGTTTCCTCAATTTTTTACTGTCCAAAAATTTTCAACTGAAAAATTATACGAAGGATTACGGTTAATGGCATGGGGATTTTTTAAGAAATTAGTTATTGCCGACAGAATTGGTGAATATGTTGATGTTGTTTTTAAAAACCCCGCTGATGTAAATGCAGGGAATATATGGCTGGCTGTTTTCTATTTTTCCATTCAGATCTATGCTGATTTTTCGGGTTATTCTGACATTGCCATTGGAGCTGCAAGATGTATGGGCATTGATTTAATGATAAATTTTAACCGGCCTTATTTCTCTTTAAATATCCGTGAGTTCTGGACCCGGTGGCATATCTCTCTTTCTACCTGGTTCAGGGATTATTTATACATACCAATGGGTGGTAACAGAAAAGGCAGTACCAAACCATCAATACACAATACGGAAATTTTACATTGTTGTTCACTTTTGCAAGTATTGCCTATATGTTTATTGCAGAGAAAAGAACAACTCCACTGCTATTAAACCTGAATAATAAAAAAATTACCGATCTGTTATTTTTTAGTGTAACCCTGCTTTTGATAATCTTTTTCGGGATGTTTACAAAAACAAATTTTATTTATTTTCAGTTCTGATTATGCTTGCAAAACGCTTTATATTCATATTGTTGCTAACGTACATAGTTGCGCTGGTTGCAGGGTTCATATTTGACAAACGTTATAAGCAAAGGAATCAACTGGCTTTTTTTGACAAGATGGACACCATATTAAATGGAACCGTTGAATATGATGCAGTATATATTGGCAATTCAAGAACTCACTTTGGAATCAATCCTTTTTATATTGATTCCATAACCGGTTTCAAATCATTTAACCTTGGTCAGGGTGGTTCAGATGCAGAAGAGATGTTACTGTACTCCGCTCTTTATCTCAAAAGTCATAAACCTCCTAAGTTTGCTGTATTAACACTGGATGGCTCTACTGTCATTAAGCACAATCGTCTTAAAGACCGGTATTGGAATCTATTCCTGTTAAAAAATGATACAATAAATATGTATATGAGCAAAGCGGGTTTTAATACTACGCTGATCAAATACCTGCCTTTTTTAAAATATGCCTATTTTGATGAATACAGCCGCAGTTCAATATTTTTAAAAGAATTGTATATACCCAGGTTTGATCATAACCTCTACAATGGATTTGCAAATACGCATCAAACGATTACCAGCGACACAACTAATTGGTTTAAAAAACAAATTTTTAACCCGCTTGATGAAAAGCCGGCGGATGAAAAAGTTAATGATACCGCAGTCAGAAATTTAAAAAAGATTATAGCACTATTTAAGACGAGTGGCACAAATGTTATAATCGTTTATCCCCCTGGAATTAAATCGACCGACGAAAAGAGAATCAATTATGGAATTGCAGTTGATTCCGTTTATAGCAACATGAGCAAAGAATTTAATATTCCAATTTTCGACGTAAATAAGAGATACAGCTTTCCTCAAAAATATTTTTCGGATGTTTCCCACCTTAATGAGCCCGGAACAAGAATATTTTCCAGGTTCATTGGGCAGTATTTAGATAGTTTATCTAAGAAATGACAATTACAGATTATCTCATCAGGTACATTTTTCCATAGCCATTGTTAAAGTATTTATCTGTCATATCATCACCTGCTTTATACTTATCTAGAGATTTACCGTTAAGATTGGTGATTACCCTGTACAAATAAACACCATTACCTAATTTTTGACCAAACTGATCTGTCCCATCCCATTTAAACTCGGTAATATTTCTTCCTATATGTATCGGGCCAAGTTCTTCTTTGGTAATTTCCCTTACAATCTTGCCTGTGATCGTTAATATTTGAATACGTATGTTCTGTGGGATTTCACTTCCTGTAACGGTAAATACAAATGCAGTAGAAGTTGTAAACGGATTGGGATAATTAAGCATGTTTGAGATCATTGGCTTATTGATCACATTAAAAAGTACCCGGTAAGCAGTTTGCCCGGCTTTATTCCCATTTACATCTTTAGCAGTTACCAGTAATTCATATTGCCCATCCTGCAGGAATGTTGGGAAATAATTTATTACAGCATTATTATCTGTACCACTTACTGCTGGTGTAAATTGTATTTCAGCGCTGTTAAATGGTATATCTTTTAATGTACCGTTCGGGAACCGCACCTGTAGCCTGAATAAGGACGTATCGTTCAACAATAAATACTGACTGTTATCTTTTAATTTTATTTGGATATTAGGCTTGGAAGAAACTATATCCTTGCTTAAAATACGAATACCATCAAAGGTTACATCCAGTACAGGACTGTATTTATCTTCATTCACTACAAAATTCTTATAAAAGAAATTATTGAACAGATATTTTTCCGGCACTACTCCATCGGGGTTAACCATAAAGAACATGGAATTGTTTCCATAATAATCTTTTGAATTGAGAACGAAAGAAATGGTTGCCACCTCACCGGGTGCTAATGTTTTAAGCTTAGGAATTAAAATATCATGCGGCACATTATTTTTATCTGTAATAACACATTTAACGATTAAGCTATCTTCAAAAACTTTATCACTAATATTTTTAAATGCAACCTTTAAAGAAACATTTTCACCCTGTTCAACCACATCTTTAAATTCATAAGTAATATTTGGCGACAACACACCTTCCGGAAGTGTGGTAGCTGCAAGTCTCCAGTATTTCAGCTGATTGGGAGATGAGTGGAGAGTGTCTGTATTACTCATCCTTAATTTTACAAAAGGATAAACAGATGCATCTATAAAACTGATGGAGGTGTCTTTAGCAGGAGCAACAATAGCAAGTGAAACCTGATCTCCTGTCTTAGTTTGACCAATTACCTCTATGTTTACACTATCAGGTTCCGCTTCAAGATTTGTTCCATCCCAATGAAGTTCATCCCATGATTTTACTGGCCCAAACCACGGCGATTCAATTTGGCCGGTATTAATTAAACCTCTCAGATTGAAATTCTTTACAAGCCAGTCTTTAGGGCCACCCACATATTGTTGCAATGAAAATGATATATCATTTTTCTTAAAGGCAAAGATCATAGGTTTGTTCGTACGGAATGAGTCAATCAAATCAAACCCAAACTGTTTAAAGGTATGATACAATGAAACTCCGCTCCCAAGGTATGAGGTATCCGACATTAATTCAGCGGCACCAATTTGATTAAAGCTTACATCAGCAGCCGTATTTGTAATAATAATATAATTACTATCCGGCACCATCTTTAAAAAATCCATTGCCTTGCGCCTGCTGGAAGAATCTAAATAAGAATATTCAAACCAGTTTCTGTAAGGTCTTGCACAAATAGGGCGGCTTCCGTACATCCCTGTAGATCCCTGATTGAAATTTTTCCATGGGCGCAATGTCTTCCCGTCTAAGACGGTTATCTGGAAGGCAAAATAAGTACAGTTATAAACATTAATATTTTCCACATCCAGCGCCATATCAAGCTTGTCATTTACGAAATAGGGATAAGATCCTGTGCGAACCAGCAAATTTCTGTCTGTTACCTTATATTTAAATGTTCTGTCTGTTGAATCAAGGAAGATATTATAGTATGAATTATTCAGATACTGATAATAATGTGATTGATTGAAACCCTCCGATGAGTTAGGCAGGTAAATAAAAGATGCATTATTCCAAATAATATTATTCGTTGAAGGGTCTCCTACTCCTGTACGCCAATAATAAACAATACCCGCAATAAAATTGACATTAGGGGTAAAACTAATTAAACCCCCGCTGTTCGTTACATTGGCAGAAACTTTCAACGGGGAGTTAAACTTCATAGTAGTATCGAGCTCCATTAAATATTGCTGACTGGATTGTAAAACATTAGCAGTACTGGCACTGAAAGTAATATTTTGCTTATTTATGATGGCATAATTAACAGGGTAAATTGGGCGTAATTCGTTTTCATAAATAAAAACATCTTTAGTTACAGTATTATTTGTTTCACAAATTTCATCTACAGCATTATCTGCGTCCACAATAAAGGTTAATTTATTTACACCTTTGTCTCTCAATGGTAATATTGGTAAAACCAATTCCATAGAGTCGGCATATTGTATCCCAGGTATTTTTTGATCATAAATTACTTCTTCGTGCCCGTCAACCGGGTATTGACGCTTTACAATAACCCTTATTGAATCGTTAACACCTTTCCCAATATTCATTATTTTAAAAGACACTTTAAAGTTGGATTCAGCGATGGAGATAAACTGTGGGGAGATACCTATTAATGAAGGCTCTACCGCATAATCAGGCTTGGCAAAATTTACTGAATGAATTGCGGGATCTCCATTGAGATTAATCTGCTCAGAATGTTGACGATTATAAAAATCATCTTCTGAATAAGTTTTCATGATATAATCTACTGTTCCCTTACTGATTTCACCAAACGTTTTACCATACATTTTTTTGGACATGTTTGTATAAAACTCTTGGGTATAAAAGTGGAGGAAGTTAACAATCCCCAGGTGCGTACTGGCTAAGAAACCAATACTCCCTGCTTTATCAGTCAAAACAAATTTCTCTGACAAGGTAAGATTATCTACTAGCCGCAATGTGTCAAATAAATAATTGTTACCTGCCTGGCAACCATTTGCAATAAAAAACGGGTATTTACCTGGATTTTTTAATTCTTTAGGTTCATCCAGACTAAACTGTAACGTAGTAGGTGAAGAGTGGCCAAAATAGGTTACCAATGACAGCCCTTCCTTAAACAGGGCCGGCACCTGGTCATTATTAATTTGTTGAATAGTGATATTTGAAGTTTTTCTGAACCTGCTAACTTTTCCTCCAAATTGAGCTGTTTGAATGGTATCCGTATAAGGATTACTCATATAATAATCAATCTGGTTGCCCACCGCATCATCAGCACCTATAATATGCATAACATTTTTCATCCAGGCTTTGTCAGCAATGGTGCAGGAAGCAGTATTTTGAGTAGATTCATACTCTTTAACTTTATCCAGGTAACTTTTTATTTCATAAGGATAAACTACGCTTAACCTTCCAATCGGAGTGGCAGGTGTAGGATTGGAAGAAGTTTCGGCAGCCAGGAAATTATCACTGGCAGGCCATCCAAAAGTAGGTATGAGATTGATTTTAGATGTTACCGCAAAGTTTTCAAATCTTCGTAATTCAGGATAGGTAACCCCCTTACCAATTATAAAACAGGATTTTGGTTTTTGTGAATATGTATTTCTTGCAAACCTTAAAAAATTCTTAATAGAGAAAGGATGATTTTTTATGCCAAAAGCGAACTGATCTGTTAATTCCTGTATATCATATATTCTTGCAGTATAACTACCCCCTGCTGCTGTTGAACGGTACTGGCGGTATTGATCTACAAAATTATTCCCACTACCATCATTAAATAATGCCGCATTACTTATAATTAAATAATCCCCCTGGTTATTGGGAGTTGAATAATCAATAAATGTTTTTGATGTTAACCCGTTTACCGTACGAATATTGCTACTCTCCCTGCTGAGTAATACCATTTTTCTTTCCACTTCAGATGGAGGTAACACTATTTTTACAAAAGAAGGATCAGAAATATCTCCCACTATCATTCGCTGATTTGTTAAATCATATAGTACAGGGGGAGTATTGCCATGGTTAAAATTACTGATCTGTAAATAAGACGTATCTGACTTAGAGGGTAATACAAAGGGGAATGAACCCGAACCATCAAATACAAACTTACGGGGGTAAACAAGCTCATAATAATATACAACAACCCTGTCGTTATTAATAGGGGCATCATTCACCGTTGTAAAAGTCGCCGTATTCCCCGATATAAGGGAAACCGGGATGTTGTTCACTGTACCCTGTACATTTTCGTAATAATTAATTAACTGATCAAGGACGGGACTTCCGTTTAAACTTACTCTTAATGTTCTTAAACTATTAAAATTTCCAAATGCTGCATAATTAAAACTGGCAGCCGGACCACTGGGTTCAACATTCAAATTAGTATTTGAAATATTGTAATTATTTGCGGGGAACAGATCACCAGAAGTATATCCTTCCCCCTTATCGTAACTGGATGAATAAACAAAGTCGGTACCTATAACCGCAGCAAGCCCCGGGTTTATTTTATCTTTAAAATAATTGCCCACTGTATACATAAAATAGGGCTCAGCCGGTCTGCTGTTACCAGAAACATCATTATTATCAATGGTATAATGACTATTTACTGTTGCAGGGTTAACTGTCAGGAAATACGTAGCGGTGTCTGTTTCAAAACTATATTTATCATTAAGTTGATATTCTGGTTTCCTGTACAAAGCTTTATCTGCTTTACCATCGTTTTTCAAACCATAAAATTCTATAAATCCATTAGCTGGTAAAGGTCCCGATGAAACTGTGGTGTAAATGGGTACAATTTGCCCGTTTCTCCATAATTCAAAATACTGGGCATTGGCACTACCTAATCCGGCGGCAGCCAGCGTTGGCTGGTTGATACGATAAATGCCGTCTGTTGATATTTTGAACTTGTAATATGTTTTGGAATAATCAATCCACTCGTTGTTATATGACTGTGCGAATGATACAATCATGAACAGCGTTAATAAGGCGGAAAGTATAATCTTTTTCATAACAGTTAGAATAAATTAATTAGTTTTCTTTTTCTTATTCTGCAAATTGAGCGTTAAAGAAAAAATATGGGTATATAACGGATTTGATTGATTGGCAAGGTTATTATATGCGTAGTCAATTTTTACATCTCCTAATTTAAAGCCGGCACCAACACCAGGCTGATAAATCCAAACTTTTTTGATGTTTAAAGTATCCCCATCTTTAAGCGCCTTTTGAAAATTATAGATGCCGCCTCGTAAAAAGAATACATTTTTAACAGATAATTCCAAACCAAGCTTTGGATCCACACTTACCGGGTCAAAACTCAGCAAAGTATTTTTCTTCCCATCAAATGTAATATCAAAATCTGCTTCGGCAGTTAAGTTCAATGACCTGTTCAATTTAAAATCATAAGAACCACCAATAACAAGCCTGGGAGCTGTTAGTTCTGTTGATTTAACAGGAATATCATTATTTGTTAAGTATAATTTTTCTTTATCCCTTTCGCTGAAAGTAAAGGACCATGCATTAAAAGTAGTAGTTAAGTCACGGGCAACAATTCCAAACCTTGCTCTCTTCGTTTGAATTTGTAAGCCTGCATCCAATCCAAAACCCCAGGCGGTAGCAAAACTTCCTACTTTACGATGAATAACCTTGGCATTAAACCCGAAACTTATATTCTTGTTTTCGGTTTGTTTTAATTGTTGTGCATAAGATAAAAGAAATGCATAATCAGCAGATGAAAACGATTTAATATTGTTATAATTAATGGAACCATCAGGGTCCACTAAATATAGAGTATTCATAATATCGTCTACTGCAAATCTTAAAAAAGAAATACCCAGTGTTCTTTTTTTATTGGAAGAAGGAATAGCCAGTGCCGCATAATCATATTTACCAATACCGGCAAAATATTCAGCATGCATAGCTGTAATAACAGGGTTATCTTTTACATTAACTAAGCCAGCAGGATTCCAGTAACCTGAAGTGGCATCATTTACGGTTGCCACCTGGGCACTTCCCATACCTAATCCACGTGCCCCAGCACCAATATTTAAAAATTCATTGGAATATTTTCGGAATTGCGCAGTCACGGACGTGATGGCAAACAGCATAAGTACGGTGGTTGGTAGGACATTTTTTTTCATTAAAGCCATTTTCGGGATAAGCAATTAATAAGATTCAGATTCAACAAGCTATGCTGCTTTAACATTAAAGTGCTTCTATATCAATACATAAGCATTAGATGTTGGTTCTGCTCTCAAACCAAGAAAAACGTCGATTGTATGGTTTTATTGTACCGATACACAAAGCATTTTCCCTACTTTTGCGGAAATTTTTTGCTGAAAATGAATTTGATAGAAGAATTACGCTGGCGGGGTATGATACAGGATATTATGCCGGGAACCGAGGAGCAGCTACAAAAGGGAATGACAACGGCCTATATCGGCTTTGATCCTACAGCTGATAGCCTGCACATAGGTAGCCTT
Source organism: Sphingobacteriales bacterium (assembly GCA_016185185.1). GTDB lineage: Bacteria > Bacteroidota > Bacteroidia > Chitinophagales > Chitinophagaceae > AWTP1-9. The sequence continues at coordinate 54,382 of JACPOD010000092.1, forward strand.
GTACCCATTCTTTTATTGGTTCATTTGCAAAAAGC
>JACPOD010000093.1 GCA_016185185.1 Sphingobacteriales bacterium
ACCAAAATCTTTGGTACGGAAAATATAGGGTTTAAAATCTCCGCGGCGGTAATCATTGGCAATTACAAATGCTTCGCCTGCATTATACCGTGAGGCTTGTATTTGCGGTACCCATGCACCAACAGGCATCCCCGCAATTTTGCCACGGAAGTTGGTCCAGGTTTTTCCGCCATCTTGTGTAAGCTGTACATTTCCATCATCTGTTCCTGCCCAAACCACACCTTGTTGTTTAGAAGATGGAGCAATAGAAATAATGGTATTATAATTTTCTGCGCCGGTAATATCTAATGTTAATCCTCCATTTTCATCCTGCTTTTGCTGTTCAGGATTATTTGTTGTCAGATCAGGTGAAATAATTTCCCAGGATGTTCCTTTGTTATTACTCTTATGTAAAAACTGGCTGCCATAATAAACACCCTTGGGATTGAAAGGATCGAGTGCAATAGGGGCATTCCAGTTAAAACGAAGTTTTGTATTAGCATCCGGTCCGGGAGGGCGAATGCCTTCACTTAAACCCGTAACAACATTATATCTTCCAACGGATCCGCCCTGACTCATAGCATAAACCCATTTGTTGTCTTCGGGATCAGGTACAACATCAAATCCATCACCACTCCATAAATTATCCCAGTAATAATTTTTAATACCGCCATTGGTCCATAAATAAGCAGGACCACGCCAGCTTCCATTGTCCTGCATTCCACCCATTACGTTATAAGGCATTTCATTATCAACATTAATATGATAAAATTGGCCTACCGGCAATTGCTCATCAAACTTCCAGGTTTTACCACGGTCACGGCTTATACCTATTCCACCGTCATTACCATCAATGATAAAGTTAGCATCGGTAGGATGTATCCACCAGGCATGATGATCGGGATGGATGCCATTGTAAGGAATGATTACTTTAAAAGTCTTTCCCCCGTCCTCACTCATCGATACCATTGAATAAATATTGTATAAGCGATTTTCGTTTTTGCTGTCAACCCGTATATCCTGAAAATAGAAAGGGCGGTTCGTTACCCAATCCGGGTCGCTGTTTACCAATTCCCATTTAAAGCCACCATCATTACTGCGGTATAAACCATTCTTGGTGGATTCTACCATGGCATAAACACGTTTGTTATCGCTGGGAGCAATGGCAATACCAATACGTCCGTAATTACCTTCGGGCAATCCATCTTCTTTACCTAATTTTTTCCATGTTTTACCTCCATCAAGTGTCATATAAAAACCAGAGCCACTGCCACCACTTTTAAAACTCCAGGGTGTACGGCGGTGCTGCCACATATTGGCAAAAAGTTTATTGGGATTGTTGGGATCCATCACCAGTTCAGCACAACCACTGGTATCATTGGTATATAAAATTTTTTCCCAGGTAGTACCACCATCTGTTGATTTAAACACACCACGTTCAGGGTGTTCTGCATATGGGTTGCCGATAGCCGCTGCATAAACGGTATTGGGATTAGTTGGGTCGATGATGATGCGGTGGATATTTCTTGTTTTTTCCAGGCCCATTCGTTTCCAGCTTTTACCACCATCCAAACTTTTATAAACACCCTCACCAAGGCTAATAGAGTTTCTTGGGTTGCCTTCGCCGGTACCAACCCATATCACATCAGGATTGGATTGTTGTATGGCGATGGAGCCAATATTTAAAATAGGCTGTTCATCAAAAATAGATTTCCAGGTGGTACCGCTATTATCGGTCTTCCACACGCCGCCGGAAGCGGTGCCGAGATAGATAATATCAGGATTGCTCCATAAAGCATCAATAGCAGTAACCCTTCCGCTCATACCAGCGGGACCAATATTTCTTGGCTTGAGATTTTTTAACTGGTTAAGATTAACCGTTTGCGAAATTGCTGATTGAAAACATAAGGCAGCGATTGCCAATGCAGTCAGTTTTATCATGATAGTAAAAATTTTAGGGGCTTAATTTCGTTAATAACACCCGTACAACAAAAACATTTATTTCAATGGTATTTTAACCTGATATTAGTATTTTTAAAACCGTATTTCATCCCTCTGACTAAAAAGTTTTTATGAAGTATTTCCGTATATGTTTCCTTATCGCATTTTGTGTTTTACAAAACAATAATGCAAATGCACAGAATGTATCCGACGATGATTTAGGCGTAGCATTTCAGTTAAAAAAACAGTTTCCGGATGAAGAAGTAGCCGCCTCTGTTATAGAGGAAGTTTATGAATTTGACCGGAAAAAAAATAATGATAAAATTCCGGTAGTTACTGCCACCTATACGGCAACTTATGATATGATATCACTTCGGGATAAAACCAGTTTTCAGCATGTAGAATTTTATAACGAGTTTATGGAGCTGAATAAATATAAATATTATATGAAGTCCGGTTCCAAATATAAACCTGCCGGGTTGAGAGGGTTCGATCGTTCTGCTACAGGCGGGGATATATTTTTTGATGATAACAGGCTCCAGTTTTACAACCTTGGTTTTTCTGCTATGGGCGAAGTAGCCAGACTGGAAGTTGAAAAATATTTTACGGACGCCAAATATCTTACCCGCACTTTCTTTCATGAATATTATCCTGTTAAAGAAAAAATAATAAAGTTTATTGTACCCGATTGGTTGCAACTGGATTTTAAAGAAGTAAACATGACTGGTTTTAAGTTGCAGAAAAAACAGGAAAAAGACGGGAAAAAAACAATTTATACTTTTCGGGTTGAAAAACTGGACCCCATAAAATCAGAACAAAACGCATTGGGTTATGCCTTTACCATGCCGCACCTGTTAATTACCGTAAAAGCATTTGAATTTGATGGTCAGCCACAAAAAGGATTTCAAACAACGGATGATTTGTATAACTGGTATAATTACCTGTACCAGAAAAATACCAACAACCCCGCCTCTTTAAAAGAAAAAGTAACGCAGCTTATCGCCGGTAAGAACAATGATATGGACAAAGTAAAAGCTTTGTTCTACTGGGTGCAGGACAATATCCGTTACATCGCTTTTGAAGATGGGTTGGCCGGGTTTGTACCGATGAGTGTGCAGGATGTATTCAACAATAAGTTTGGCGATTGTAAAGGCATGGCCAATTTACTTACTGAAATGCTGAAACTTGCGGGTTTTGATGCCCATTATACATGGATCGGTACCAACCACATTCCTTATGATCACTCTACTGCGGCAATGTGTGTTGACAATCATTGTATCAGCACTTTATTTCTTGGGGGAAAAACTTATTTTCTGGATGCCACAGAAAAATTTGTTCCTGTTGGTGAATATGCTTACCGCATACAGGGAAAAGAAACATTGATTGGTAAAGGGGATAAATACGAATTAAAGATTGTTCCTGTAGCAGACAAGGGAATGAGTAAACTTTCTACAAAAGCATCTTTCACACTATCCGATAAAAATATTTTAAAGGGACATGTAAAAGTTACTATGACAGGTAATGAAAGAACCGTCTTCCACCAGGTATATCATGATTTGCCGAGCGATAAACAAAAAGAAGCTTTAAGAAGGTTTCTTGAATTTGGAAATGCAAATCTTACTGCAACAAATATCATCAGTTCAAACCTGGAAAACCGTGAAATACCAGTAACTATTGAGGGCGATATAGACCTTAGCAATAATATTACAAAAGTTGGTAGCGATTTATATGCCAGCATCGATTTCTTTCCCCCTCAATTAAATAATTATATGCCGGATAATAAAAGAAAAAATGATTACGAATTAAACACTACTGTTTTTTTTGAAGATGAAATTGAACTGGCAGTACCGGCAGGTTATATGTTTAAAGATTTACCGGATGCCGTAAAAATCGATAACAAAGATTTTGGGTTTAATGCCTCTTATACAGCAAACGGAAGTAAAATCGTACTTAAAAAGCAACTGGCCGTTACCTCGGGCAGGATCAGTAAAAACAACTTTACAACCTGGAAAGAATTTTTAAAAAAAATAAAAGAGTTCAACGATAATCAAATTACCATTTCAAAAAAATAGCCTGATGAAAAATCGTTTTATCATTCCGGTAATCTCCTTCCTGCTTTCTCTTCAACTTTCTGCCCAAACGTTACGGGATAAAGATGCACAACAATTAAATGAAAATGTTGCTGCGTTCCTGAATGAAGACGATGCAGATTTTAAACCCAATAGTATCCCCGACAAATGGAAAACTGAAGCGGGTGTTATCATTGCCCAAAAAACAACCATGTTGTATGATAAAAAAGGGGAAGCGGGCAAAGCATTGCTGCTTGGTTTTTTTATGCAAGGCGGGCCCACAGGTAAAATTATCATTCTTGAAAGGGAACGCAGAAAGATCATGCTGAATGATAAATTTTCTGTTGATCTGTTTTCAGAATTATATTTCCGCATCGGCGATAAGAATGATGGCTTTGGCGCAAGAGTCATACATAAAGACGGAAAAATTGAAAATATTGATTTGTCAAAAGGAGTAAAAGTGGAGGATATCAATGATGTACCCTCCCGTTTTCGTTCCTATACAGAAAAAGGAGGTTGGGGCGGTTTTTATAATAAGAATACAGGTTTTTATAAAATACCTGTTGCCGGTTTACAACCCGGCGACATTATTGAATATGCTTACCAGGTATTTAATAATATTGAAGGATTGGGCTCAACACCTTTTATAGAATTTTCTCCGGTTTATTTTACCTGCAACAGGGAGTTTAGTGTTATGAAGCAAAAATTTATTGTTCAAACCGACAACTCAACGTTTCTCAATTCAAAAGCTGTTAATGGCGCTCCTGAATTTAAAGAACTTGATGGGGCAGATTATAATACTTACGCCTGGGAAGATGCCAACCGGGAAGTAGTAAAAGATACCCGTTTTGTAAACGAGTACCTTGTTTTGCCATTGGTAAAATTCCAGGTCGTTTATTCTGCCAAAGAAGATGCTTCAAATCTTTTTATTGGCGACAGGGGTGAATTAAAAACATCCATATCACCTGAGGAGCTGGCCAATAAAGTAAATAATATTTACAACCGTTACAAGGCGGGTAGCAGTGTATTTTATTTCTTTAAAAACAGAACCATTGACAATACCGAAAAACAAATTGATAAACTACTAAAAGACATCAGCGCAGAAACACAAAAAGAAGATAAATATGTGGGAACCCTTTATTATGTATTCAGGCATGTGGCTGCCTTTGATAATGGCATTCACAGTTCTTATTTTGCTTACCTTTTTAAAAAGAAACTGGATGAAAGAAAGATTGGTTGCGATATTGTAATTACCGCTCCCAATACCATAACTGATTTTAAGGATATCATCTTTAAAGAAGAACTGGAATGGTTGGTACGGGTAAAAAATAAATTTATTTTTAACTTCTCCCCTTATTCCAATACGTATGATTTAAGCACCTATGGCCAGGGAAATAAAGCTTATGTAGTAATGACAGGTAAAAATCCAACTGCCGAGGCGATAACGTTACCTGTATCACAAGCAACAGATAATATTTCTGATTTTCAAACAGAAGCTTCCTTTGATCCAGCTTTTGAAAATCTTACTGTCACAACCACCCGTACCTTTCGGGGAAATACAAAAATAGAATATGCTCCTGCCGCACTGGCCTATACCAATGTTTTTGAAGAGGATTATAAAAGCTATAACGGTCCGTCGGAAATAGCAAATCTGAGCGACCGGCAAATGGAAGAATACTACCGCATAAAAACGGAGCAACAAAAAAACTGGAAAGAGCTTAAGCCGCTTTTAATGAAAAAACAGGTTGAGGCTGAGTATCCAAAAGTTATAAAATATAATTACTTCCGGTTAATGAGCGATGGAAGAAGTGTAAAAAAACAGGATCTTAAATATATGGAAAGTTATGTGCTGGGAGATTTTACCAAAAAAGCTGGCAAGGCGATTCTGGCTGCGATACCTTCTTTGATTGAAGGCCAATTACAAATAAAACAGGATGAGCGACAAAGAACCTATGATATTGATGTCCGCATTCCGAGAACATTGACATGGACGATTAATTTTACAATACCGGCCGGATATACTGCAGAAGGATTAGAATATCTGAATAATAGTATTGATAACGAAACCGGTTCTTTTATTTCCTCCGCCAAATCGGAAAATGGCAAGGTTATCCTTTCCGTAAAAAAAGTGTATAAACAAAAAAATATATCAAAAGATATGTGGCCTAAAATGCTGGAATGGATTGATGCTGCCTATAATTTTTCTCAAAAGAAAATTGCCCTTAAGCCATTGTAAGTAAAAAAGGAGCCATCCGGCAGCTCCTTATTTACTTATCATTTAAAGACGGGACTATAATCAGTTCTTTTTTTCGCTGTCTTTATTGGAGTCGTTGTATTTTTTTTCCGCTTGTTTGGCTTTTTCAAAATCAAGAACAACACCGTTTATACAATACCTCAATCCTGTAGGTGGGGGACCATCTTCAAATACATGGCCCAAATGACTTTTACATCTTCCGCATTCAACCTCCGTTCTGGTCATACCGTAAGAATTATCGGGGAGGTAAATAACACTTCCCTTACTGATGGGCTCATAAAAACTGGGCCAGCCACAACCACTTTCAAATTTAGTGTCGCTTTTAAATAAGGCGTTACCACATACAGCGCAATAATATGTGCCTGCTTCTTTAAAGCTTTCAAACTTACTTGTCCAGGGTCGTTCTGTCCCTTTTTGCCGGGCCACATAATACACTTCAGGGGCTAATGTCTTTTTAAGTTCATCTTCATTTAATTGCAGTTTGGCAGAATCAGTTTTTGAATAGCCTGCAATTTTTTTAGTTGGATCCATACTTGTTTCTCCTTTTTTTACGGACGATTGAGAATAGCTGCACTGGCTGAAAATAACAGGGAAAGCCAGTAAAAGTAAATTTCGTATAAACATATTTTGATTTTCTTATCAAAAGTACGAAGCAACCCAGCCTGCTGGATGTCATATTCAGGACAGTGCTCTTTCTTTAACAAACAATTGATAGTATTGTTTTTTATTTAAAGAGAAAGGGAAAATGTTAAGGAAAATTTAATCTGCATCTATTATATTTGTCAACACACAAGGTTCAGTAAGTACTATGTTTAATTTAATATTATTTGGCCCTCCGGGGAGCGGTAAAGGTACGCAGTCAGAAAAGCTGATTGAAAAGTATGGGCTCATCCATCTTTCCACCGGAAATTTATTAAGAGAAGAAATTACCAATAAAACGGCGCTGGGCCTTGAGGCCAAAAGTTTTATGGACAAAGGTCAGCTTGTTCCGGATGAAGTGGTGATTGGTATGGTGGGGAGCTTTTTTGATAAACACAAAGATGCAAAGGGCTTTTTGTTTGACGGCTTTCCCCGAACCAATGCCCAGGCTGAAGCCCTGGATAAACTGCTTGTTTTTAAAAACACTTCCATTGCAGTAGTCCTGGCATTACAGGTAAGTGAAGAAGAATTGATAAAACGTTTACTGGGTCGTGGCTTAACTTCCGGCCGTAGTGATGATACCAATGAGGCTGTAATAAGGGCAAGAATTGTTGAATACAATGCTAAAACTGCAGCTGTTGCTGATTACTATAAGCAATTTGATAAAGTAAAAGATATTAAAGGCGAAGGTACGGTAGATGATATTTTTAATTCTCTTTGTCTTGAAATCAATAACCGGATGAATAAGGTTGCTTAAATATTTTTATAATACTCTAACAGGCAAAAGCGCTGCATATGCAGCGCTTTTCTTATTTTTATCCGTTCAACGATTGCATTATGAATGAACAGAAACTAAAATTCCTGAAAGAAGATTTTATTCCTTTAATAAAACACCTTGCACCAGACGCAACAGGTAAATGGGGGAAAATGAACGGGCAACAAATGACGGAACATGTGGCAGCTTTTTTTAAAGTATCAACCGAAAAAATAAAAATACCATTAGTTACTCCTGCTGAGCACCTGCCAAAATTCAGATCGTTTTTATTAAGTGAAAAAGAATTCAGAGAAAACACGAAAGCACCCGTATTACCGGATGAACCTTTACCCCTGCGCAACAATATCATGCAAAATGCTGTTGCCGAGCTGGAAACAGAAGTAAATGATTTTTTTACTTATTTTAAAGATAATACTGAAAAAAAAACAACACATCCTGTATTTGGTGCGTTGAATTTTGAAGAATGGATTCAGTTACACCATAAACATGTAACACATCATTTAAAGCAATTTGGATTGCTTTAATAATATTTAAACAGACAGCAATTTAGCTGCCCTTTTCTATTTATTATAACTTCGCTGTTAATACCGATTTGCCATATGTACAAACTTGAAAACTATATTGCCGGTCAATGGATCACCGGTGATGGGGAAGGACAATTATTATACAATGCCGTAACCGGCGAACCTGTTGCTACTGCATCCACCAAAGGATTAGATTTTAAATCGGCTACTGATTATGCCCGCAAAACAGGTAACCCCGCTTTACGAAAAATGACCTTTCATCAGCGGGGTAATATGCTGAAGGCATTAGCCTTTCATTTAAGAAATCATCTTGCCAAATTTTACCAAATAAGCTATAAGACCGGTGCAACCAAAGCAGATAGCTGGGTGGATATTGAGGGAGGTATCGGTAATTTATTTGCCAATGCTTCATTACGCAGAAAATTTCCGGATGATGTTATATGTGTAGATGGGGAAAGTCATAACCTGAGTAAGAACAATACGTTCATGGGAACACATATCCTTTCCCCCAAAGAAGGTGTGGCCATTCATATCAATGCATTCAATTTTCCTGTATGGGGAATGCTGGAAAAAATTGCGGTGAATTTATTAGCAGGAATGCCGGCTATTGTAAAACCGGCAACAGTAACTTCTTATTTAACAGAAGCTGTGGTGAAAGAAATTATTGCCAGCAAAATATTACCGCTGGGAAGTTTGCAATTGTTGTGCGGTAGTGCAGGCGGTCTGCTCAGTCAAGTTACCAGTCAGGATGTAGTAACATTTACCGGAAGTGCCAGCACCGGTTTAATGCTGAAACAAACGCCGGCTATAGTAAATGAAAATGTTCCGTTTAATATGGAAGCAGATTCACTCAATTGTATTGTATTAGGCAAAGATGTTACACCGGATAAACCAGAGTGGGAAATTTTTGTAAAAGAAGTAAGAAAGGAAATGACACTCAAAGCCGGTCAGCGTTGTACCGGTATCAGGAGAATATTTGTTCCTGAAAACCGGATAGAAGATATGTGGAAAGCCATTGCTGCTTCATTGTCTCAAACAGTTATTGGCAATCCATTAAATGAAAAAGTGAGGATGGGTTCGCTGGCTGGAGAAACACAACGCAACGAAGTAAAAGAACAAGTACAAAAATTATTAGCATCGTCACAAATTGTTTATGGTTCCCTGGATAGTGTGGAAGTAATGGATGCCGATGCAAAAAAAGGAGCATTCATGTCTCCAATTTTATTGAAGAATGAATTGCCCTGGTCTTCAGCCCAGGTGCATGAAGTGGAAGCATTCGGTCCGGTGAGCACTATTATGCCGTATAAAAATGCAGATGAAGCTATTGCATTAAGCAAACTGGGCAAAGGAAGTTTGGTGAGCACTATTGTTACAGCCGATTACAAACAGGCAAGACAATATGTAATTGGAGCCTCCACCCATCACGGAAGAATATTAGTGTTGAATAATGAATGTGCCAAAGAAAATACCGGTCATGGTTCTCCATTACCATTGTTGGTTCATGGTGGGCCCGGCCGTGCAGGTGGTGGAGAAGAGATGGGCGGGATAAGAGGCGTGAAACATTATTTGCAAAGAACAGCAATACAGGGTTCGCCAACTACCATTACAGAAGTTACCAATATTTACCAGCCCTATGCTGTTGGTAAAAAGGGTGATAAACATCCTTTCAAAAAATATTTTGAAGAATTACAGATAGGTGAGCAGATCCTTACTGAAAAAAGAGTGATCACTTCAGAAGATATTGACCGCTTTGCTGATTTAAGCGGAGATCACTTTTATGCTCATATCAAAACCACTGATTTTACCGGAACTATGTTTGAACGGCAAGTAGCACACGGTTATTTCATTATGAGTGTGGCGGCGGGTTTGTTTGTGGACAGTTATGAAAAGAATCCCGTATTGCTCAACTATGGCATTGATGAATTACGGTTTACTAAGCCTGTTTATCCCGGTGCGGAGATTCATATCCGTTTTACCTGTAAAGAAAAATTACCCAATGATAAAAGAGTGATTGAAAAGCCGGAAGATTTTAAAAGAGGCGACGACATTGACAAAGGCATTGTAAAATGGTTGGTGGAGATGATGGATGAAACGGGTGAAATAACCGGTGTGGCAACTATATTGACGATGGTAGAAAAGAAAAATCAATAAATCATTGTAATTGGGTTGCAGCCTTTCATAACTTAACGTTTTAAAAGTTTTATTTATGTCAACGCATACAGTTACAGGATATGTAAAATCCGAAACACATAAAGGTATTACTACTATAGAATTCTTTCATCCGCAGAGTAACTCACTTCCCTCTTCCTTGCTGCATGACTTAGCGGCAACCGTAACACATGCAGGTGATGACCCCAATACAATTGTTATTATCATCCGTTCGGCCGGAGAAAAAACTTTTTGTGCCGGGGCATCCTTCGATGAACTCATTGCTATCAAAAACGAAGAGGAAGGTTTGAAGTTCTTTAGTGGTTTTGCTCATGTCATCAATGCTATGCGGAAGTGTCCCAAGTTTATTATTGGACGTATTCATGGAAAATGTGTGGGTGGTGGTGTTGGCCTGGCTGCCTCCATGGATTATGCTATTGCTATGGAAAGTGCGGAAGTGAAACTAAGTGAACTGGCAGTAGGTATCGGTCCCTTTGTGGTGGGTCCTGCTGTAGAAAGAAAAATTGGCAAAGCAGCTTATACGCATTTATCAATTGACGCCACAATGTGGCGCAACAGTGATTGGGCCAGAAGAAAGGGTTTGTTTGCCGAAGTGCACAATACTTTTGAAACACTGGATGAAGCGGTTGCCAGGCTGGCGAATACCTTATCCCATTCAAGTCCCGAAGCCATGAAAGAAATGAAAAAAGTTTTCTGGAAGGGAACAGAAGACTGGGATCAGTTGTTAATTGAAAGAGCAAAGATCAGCGGCAAATTAGTATTGAGTGAGTTTACGAGAAATGCGATCAATAAGTTTAAGACAAAATAAAAAGGCCAATATATTTAGATGATAGAAACATTTAACGACGGGAACTTTCAGCAACTCTGTAATAAATTAGCCGGTAAAGACAAAGAATTAAAAGCCATCATTAAAACACACGGCCACCCACCTATGTGGACAAGGCCAGCTACTTTTCAAACACTCATTTTAACCATACTGGAGCAGCAGGTATCCCTGGCTTCTGCGTATGCGGCTTTTAAAAAATTAAGAGAAAAGATTGGTGTGGTTACTACAACCAAAATTCTTTCTTTAACCGACGAAGAATTAAGAGCCTGTTATTTCAGTCGTCAGAAAATCATCTATGCAAGAGAGCTGGCAAACGCCATTGAATCGAAGCAATTACAATTAAAGAAATTATCTGTCGCCTCAAATGATGAAGTGAGACAAGAGTTAAAAAAAATAAAAGGCATCGGCGACTGGACTGTGGATGTCTATTTGATGCATGCCCTTCAACGAACAGATTTATTTCCTTTAGGCGATATTGCTTTAGTCAACAGTTTAAAAGAAACCAAACAATTACATCCGCATATTACAAAAGAGGAAATGCTGGAGATTGCGGAACCCTGGCGTCCTTACCGCACCATTGCTGCCATGATCTTATGGCATGCCTATATCAAAAAAAGAAATATTAAACTGCAGGGATAAAAAAGGGAGATCAATCAATCTCCCTTTTAAGTATTCATTACAAATCATCATATTCATACAATGGATCAATATGCGTTCCGGCCTTCATTTCATATACCGGCTTTATCAAACCATCTTTCAATCCATAAACCCATCCATGCAAATCAGGTCTTTGTTCGTTCTTCCAGGCTCTTTGTATAATGGATGTTTTAGCCAGGTTAAATACCTGTTCCATTACATTCAACTCTACCAAACGATCTGTTTTTAGTTCTTCATCTTTAATGGCATCCAGTTCTTCCCTGTGTATACGATACACATCTTTTATATTTCGCAACCACATATTGAGTACATACTTAAAGTCGTGGTTAGAAATAGATGCTTTTACACCTCCGCAGCCATAATGACCACAAACAATCACATGTTTCACTTTTAAATGATTTACGGCATAATCCAGCACACTCAGCAGGTTTACATCTGTATTGATCACTAAGTTGGCTACATTGCGGTGCACAAATATTTCACCGGGTTGTGTTCCGGTGATCTTATCTGCTGGTACCCGGCTGTCGCTGCAACCAATCCACAAAAAATCTGGTGTTTGTATTTGTGAAAGGCGTTTAAAAAAATCAGGGTCTTCCTGTTGTACTTCAGCGGCCCAGGCCTTGTTCTCGAGTAATAATTTTTCGTATGTCTGCATAATTATACTTTAAAGTAATAAAAAATTTGTTAAGCGGATTCATTTACTTTATCGGGTGCTGAAAAAAGAAGGTGCATTGGTTTGCTGAAACTTCTTTTTATATCCACCGTTATATTCTTTAAATGTGCATGATAGGTGAACTCGTTTACAGTATCTATGATGTCCTGGTCAATAAAATCAGCCCGGGTGGCATCAATGATGACGTAGGAATTCGCCGGTACAGATTCCAGTTTATACTTTATAATTGGTTTGTTCAAAAAAGAAACATCTTTCCGTAAGCGGAACAAATAATTGTTCTGATCGTTCACTACAAATACACTGGAACGAAAATTACTTCGCACCATAAAGAATAAACCTACGGCAATACCAATTAAAATACCAATAAGTAAATCGGTCATTAATATCGCTATGATGGTAACACAGAAAGGGATGAACTGATCCCACCCTTTTGAAAAAAATTCTTTGAACAAAGTAATTTTTGCCAGTTTGTACCCGGTATAAATCAACACGGCTGCCAACGCAGCCAAAGGAATTTTATTCAGCAATCCCGGAATAAACATTACAAAGAGTAACATTAAAACACCGTGCAAGATTGTTGATAGTTTTGATTTAGCACCTGAATTTACATTCGCAGAACTCCGGACAATTACGGAAGTCAATGGCAATCCTCCAATCATACCCGACACAATATTACCAATACCCTGCGCTTTTAATTCCCTGTTGGATGGTGTTACTCTTTTATAAGGATCCAGCTTGTCAACGGCTTCAATGCTTAATAATGTTTCCAGGCTGGCAACAATAGCTAATGTAACTGCCGTAATCCATACATCCGGGTTATTGAGGTATTGCAGCTTTGGTAAAGTAAAAAAGGAAATAAACATTTGTGGATCTGAAGCAACCGGTAATTGTACCAGGTGTTTGGTTTCCAAAGCAACGGAGGGCTGAAAACTGATAAAATACTGATTAATCAATACGGCCATTATTACCACCACTAATGGTGCCGGTATTAGCTGAAATATCTTTTTTGATTTGATAGTTTTTTGTTCCCAGGCCATCAAAATAAAAATAGAAACAACTCCAATTACGATAGCGGCAGGTGTTATATAATTTATTGCATTAAAAATACCGGAGAAGGTATTTTCTCCTTCACGGGAAAAAGATTCATCCCCAACATAATCTTTATCATACCCTACCAGATGCGGAAACTGTTTTAAAATAAGAATGATCCCGATTGCTGCGAGCATACCTTTGATCACCGCATTGGGAACATAATCACCAATGATACCGGCTCTCAAAAAACCTAATAGCAACTGAATACAACCTGCAATTACAACGGCTAAAAGAAACGCTTCAAATACCTGCAGTTTACCAATGGCTGTAGCAACTATCACTGTTAATCCGGCAGCAGGTCCGCTCACACTCAACTGCGACCCGCTTAATAATCCAATAACGATGCCGCCGGCTATACCGGCAATAATACCTGAGAATAATGGAGCGTTTGATCCCAGTGCAATACCCAAACATAGTGGTAATGCCACCAATAACACAACAACAGATGCGGGTATATCAGCTGCTGCGTTCTGAAATAATTTTTTCATAACGAAGTAAATTGTTAAGTATAAAAAGTCTGTATCAAACAGGTTGAACGAGTAAAAAAAGAAAAGAGGAATTACTCAACAGTTGGGGGGAGGTGTTTGAACTTCTGCGACAAATTGGGTTGAAACGTTTTCTGTTTCATGAATATGATGGGTGATGATTTGTGATTGTAATTTCAAACCAAACACCTCCATTTCGTGCCAGCAGGCTTTGTGTATTTCGTCTGCAAATGAATAAGAAACTGGTGCGGAAGTTGGGCTATGAGGAAGTTCTTCTGTAAGTTGGTTCTGGTACAACACCCTACCTATTTGTGCAACAGGAAGCACTTGTGTACTGAACACCAGCAGGAGAAAGACGCTTATAATTTTTTTCTTTGTCACAGGCTACAAAAATATAGTATGGAGCTTTAATAAATGTTAAATAAATAAGAATGTTCAGTCACAAAATTGTAGTTTATTAATTTTCAAAAAACAAAAAAGGCTTTGTTATTCAAGCAAAGGCTTTTGAATATTATTGATTTGCAGTTTAGATATTCAATCCGCCACAAACGCTGATGGTTTGGCCGGTAATATAACTCCCCCAATCACTGGCAAGAAATAAACAGGTGTTGGCTATATCTTCCCCGGTGGCAAATTTGCCAAGCGGAATTCCTGCTTTATATTTATCACCGGCATCCCCTTCCTTTAAATAAGCAGTCATATCTGTTTCCACAAAACCGGGGGCAATAGCATTACAACGGATATTGCGGCTTCCTAATTCTTTAGCAACAGATTTTGTAAAACCAATAATACCTGCTTTGGAGGCAGCATAGCTGCTCTGTCCCGCATTACCCATTTCACCAATTACGGAACTCATATTAATGATAACGCCGTTCTTTGATTTCATCATCGGTCGTATCACCTGTTTGGTCATATTGAATACGCTGTTGAGGTTGATGTTTATCACATCACTCCATTGCTCCGGACTCATGCGCAACAACAAATTATCTTTTGAGATACCGGCGTTGTTAACACAAATATCTACTGTTCCAAACTCTTTTAATACATCATTCACCAATGCTTCACATTGGATAAAGTCTCCGGCATTACTTTTATATGCTTTTGCTTTTACACCAAGCCCTGTAAGCTTCGCTTCTAATGCAGTTGCTTTTTGAGCACTGCTTTCACTTACATAAGTAAAAGCAACATTCGCTCCATGCGCTGCAAATTTTAAGGCAATTGCTTCACCGATTCCACGGGCGGCGCCGGTTACAATAGCAACTTTTCCTGCAAGTAATTTCATAACAATTTATTTGGGGTGCAATATAATTTATTTACGTTTCTTCCATCAAAGATGGCCGTTCTGTTATTTCATGGTATTTAATTACATCTTTCGCATAAAAATGTATCACCATGCTTTTGCGGGTGAGTGATTTATTAACTACCGGCATCCCGCCATGAATTAAATTGGCGTGCCAAATCAATACATCACCCTTTTTAGGCAAGAAAATTTTTGGTTGGAGTTTTTCCTTTTCAATAATGTCCTGCATTACTTCTTCATAATCGGAATAAGATTTATTACCGAGAGCAAACCGGTTACTGATATTTCCAAAATCATCGTTTAGCAAATAAGGTAATGTATGGCTACCGGGATAATAAAACAAAGGACCGCTATCGGGATGAATATCTTCCAGTGCAATCCAGGCGGCAATTAAATAACCCAGCGGATAAGTGGTCATATGAATGCTGTCGCTATGTGCTTTTTGATTGCTGCCGTAATTAAAGTTGAGTGTTTGAAAAGGAATTACTTCCTTATCTAATAAAAATTCCAGTAACGATTTTAATATTGGGTGATACGTAGCGTCTTTAATTGGCCTGGAAAGTTTGTTAGCAAACATGATCTTATTATCATGTGTATAATGAACGATACCGCTGTTCACCAGTTTTTCCACTTCGCTGCTGATCGAATCGCAAGCTGCTTCATCAAATAATTTTTCTAAAACAAGATAGCCGTCTCTTGACCAGTTTTTAATTTGTTCCTGAACGGATGGCGTAAAGGAACTAAAGTTTTCTTTCTGCGGGGCGGCAATAGCCGAATCGTTTACATCTAACCAGGCTGTTGATTCTTTATCAGGGAAATCTTTGCTGGAAACAGAACCATACAATGGCTTATGAACATTATATTTCTGGTAAGCTTCTTTATTATGCTGAAGGGCTTTATAGTGCAGTAAGTTATACGCCCAATGAAATATTTTATAATCCTTCAGCCGCTCTTTAAGGGACATAATCACCAGTTAAATTGGAGTATCTCGTCAATATATTTTCTGTCGTTACTCAGGCGGGGAACTTTATGCTGACCGCCTAGTTTCCCTTTACTCTTTAACCACTCTGTAAAGGTACCGGGTTTCATCATTTTAACCAGAGGCATTCTTAATGCAATGTCTTTATAACGTTTGGCTTCATAATCGCTGTTAAGGTTTTTTAGTGCTGTATCCAGTTCAAAAATAAACCCATTAAAATCATCCGGCTTCTTTTCAAATTCAATTAACCATTCGTGTGCACCATTGTTGTTATCACTAAAATAAACAGGTGCGGCAGTATAATCTATTACAATAGCTCCGGTTTGTTCACAGGCAATAGCAATGGCTTTATCCGAATTATCAATAATAATCTCCTCTCCAAATGCATTGATAAAATGTTTGAGTCTTCCGCTTACTTTTATTTTATAAGGATTTAAGGATGTAAACTGAATAGTATCCCCCACTAAATATCTCCACAACCCTCCATTGGTACTGATGACAGGCGCATAGTTTACATTCAGTTTCACTTTATCTAACCCTATGGTTTTGGGGTTATCATTTCCATATTCTTCCACGGGCATAAACTCATAAAAAATTCCATGGTCTGTAAATAATAACAAGCCATCTTCTCCTGGGTTTTCCTGTGCAGCAAAAAACCCTTCGCTGGCATTGTACATTTCCAGGTAGCTGATATTTTTACCAATAAGTTTTTGAAACTGTTCCTTATACGGAATAAAAGAAACCCCTCCATGTAAATACAATTCTAAACCGGGCCATACTTCTGCCAGGGTTTGTTTGCCCGTTATTTCCAAAATACGTTTGATTAAAACCATTGTCCAGGTAGGAACGCCGGATAAGGAACTTACATTTTCATTAATCGTTGTTTCAGCCAGTTTTTCAATTTTGCTTTCCCATTCATCAAGTAAGGCAATATTTAATTCCGGAGTTCGCAACCATTGCCCCCAAAAAGGGGCGTTTTGCATTAATACCGCACTCAAATCTCCGTATTGCACCATTTCATTTACCTGGTGAATTTTATGACTTCCCCCTATTACTAATCCTTTACCGGTTAATAAATCTGAATACGGAAAATTATTGTAATAAATGGTAAGGATATCCTTTGCAGCTTTATAATGTCCATCAACGAGACTTTCTTCACTCACGGGGATAAATTTACTTTTATCGGAAGTAGTACCGCTGCTTTTTGCAAACCATTTAACGGGTGTATTCCATAACACGTTTTCCTCCCCATTCATCATCCTGGCTATATATTCTTTATAATCATCATACTCTCTGATGGGAACCGCTTCTTTAAAAGATCGCAAATTAAAAAGTGAAGAAAACTCGTGTTTTTTGCCAAAATCGGTATACTGAGCCGAGGTTACAAGATGTTGTAATACTTCCCGCTGGGCTGCAATTGGGTTTTGCATCCAGGCCTCTATGCGCCACATACGCATACGGGCAAGTCTCGATATAGCGGGGCTGAGTAACCTCATAGCAATACCGGAAAGATAAAAAGAAGAATGGGTAAATGGAAATTAGTGTATAAGAAAGATTATTGCTGGCTCCTGGCCTCTTCATGCAAATAATCCTTACGCTTTAATTCAAAATTGCGTCCAAGATATAAGCGGCGTACATGCTCATCTTCGGCGAGTTCTTCGGCGGTACCGTGTTTAAATATCTTACCTTCAATCAATAAATAAGCCCTGTCGCAAATAGAAAGGGTCTCGTTTACATTATGATCTGTTATAAGTATTCCAATGTTTTTAAACTTTAATCTTGCCACCACTGTTTGAATATCTTCCACAGCAATAGGATCCACACCGGCAAAAGGTTCGTCCAATAAAATAAACTTGGGGTCAACGGCCAGGGCCCGGGCTATTTCAGTCCTTCTTCTTTCGCCACCACTTAAAGAATCTCCATTGTTCTTCCGCACATGATGTAACCTAAATTCTGTCAGCAGATCTTCCAGTTTTTCTTTTTGTTCCTGTTTGCTGAGTTTGGTCATTTCCAAAATGGCCTTAATATTATCTTCCACACTCAGCTTACGAAATACACTGGCTTCCTGTGGCAAGTAACCAATTCCATATTGGCTGCGTTTATACATTGGCAGCCTCGTAATATCTTCTTCTCCCAAATAAACGGAACCCTCATCTGGTTTAATTAAGCCAGTGACCATATAAAACGTAGTTGTTTTACCGGCACCATTAGGACCGAGCAAGCCCACAATCTCACCTTGCTTTACATTTACACTAACATTATTCACCACAGTTCGTCCACTGTAGGTTTTTACTAATTCCTTTGTATGTATGGTTAAACTCACAACTGTTTATTATGCAGCAAAAATAATGGATTGAGCGGATTAGCCCTGTTAAATTGCTTCCTCAATAATTGGCTTTATACAACCAGTGCCCTATGTTTGCAAATTATTTAGCAAGTATGAAAGTTATTGACCACGTTAAGCAGGCAAAAGATACCCTTGTATCCTTCGAAATTCTTCCACCATTAAAAGGAAAGACCATTAATTCTATCTATGATCATCTCGATCCGTTAATGGAATTCAAGCCATCTTTTATCAATGTTACGTATCACCGGAGTGAACATGTGTTTAAGAAAAAACTGGATGGTACTTTTGAAAAGGTAGAAGTTCGTAAACGTCCCGGTACGGTTGGTATCTGTGCTTCGCTGATGAATCACTATCATGTGGATGCAGTGCCGCATTTGATTTGCGGTGGTTTTGGTAAAAGGGAAACAGAAGATGCATTGATTGACCTTCATTTTATTGGTATTGATAATGTGCTGGTATTACGGGGCGATGCGGCTAAAAATGAAACCTATTTTGAACCACATCCTGAAGGTCATCGATACGCTTCTGAATTAATAAAGCAGGTGGTTGATCTTAACAGTGGTATCTATTTAGAAGAAGACATCCGGGATGGTTTCCGTACTAATTTTTGTATTGGCGTAGCCGGCTATCCTGAAAAACATTTTGAATGTCCTAACCTCGAGATAGACTTACAACATTTAAAAAAGAAAATTGATATCGGGGCAGAATATATCACCACACAAATGTTCTTTGATAATAAAAAATACATTGAGTTTGTGGAGAAATGCAGAGAAGCTGGCATTGATATTCCTATCATTCCGGGATTAAAACCTATTACCAGTAAAAAACAGCTTTCTATTATACCAAGAACATTTCATGTAGATATTCCTACTGATCTATCCAACGAGATCATGAAATGTAAAACAGACGAAGAGTGTAAGAAAGTGGGAACAGAGTGGCTAATACAGCAATCAAAAGAATTAAAAGCTTTTGGTGTACCTGTACTGCATTATTATACTTTAGGAAGTGCCAAAGTAATATATAATGTGGTAAAAGAAATTTTCTAACCTTTAATTGAAGGTGTAAATATAAGTGCGGTGTACTTTTTCTTTTTTTGCACCGGTAGCTTCATGTATGGCCATCATTTTATCGTTGAAGTCGCCCACCCATGCCAGCTCAACACCTTTTACCGTTCCTCGTGGTACTACTTCCAGTTGAAGACAACGGACCAATGCTGATTCAATTCCTTTATTCTGATATTTCTTTTTACAACCCATAATGATCATTCGCAATCTTTCAGGTGTGGTTGTTTTTTGATACCAGAAGAATTTCAGTTTGCCCCATAAATCAAGCTTGCCATTTACTTTTTTTAAGATGGGATTAATATCAGGCAAGGCTAATACAAAGGCGATCGGTTCATCATTGTAATAAGCAAACCAGATGATCTTTTCATCCACAATCGGTTTCATCTGACGGAAAGATTCTTTGATTGTTTCCTGCTTTATCGGCATAAATTTTTCAAACTCACTCCACGCATCATTATACACTTCAGCAAAATCCCTGGCGAATTTTTCAAACTGACTGCTTTCAAAATGTTTGAAACTGTAACCGGGTTTCTTCATTACCCAGTCGGCTATTTTAGTAAACCGTTCTGTAAAGGGAACGGTTATATCAAGATAGTTTGTTATCTGGTCATACTTTTTTGTAAAACCATAAGCTTTAAAAAAATCAATGTAATAGGGAGGATTATAATTCATGCCCATGCCGGGTGGCATAAATCCTTCAATCAACAATCCCCAGTATTTATCATTCTCTCCAAAGTTGATAGGACCTTCTATTGCCTGCATTCCCTTTTCTTTCAGCCATGCTTTAGCGGTATCAAACAAAAGGAATGCAGCTTGTTTATTATTGATGCATTCAAAAAAGCCAATACCGCCGGTTGGCTTTTCATATTTATACGCTTTTTCATTATTGATAAAAGCGGCAATGCGGCCAATTACTTTACCGCTGTCATCTTTTAATAACCACCGGTTACAAACTCCGTGATTATAAAAATTATTTAATGATGGATCAAATACCGCTTTGATATCATTATCCAGCGGACAGATCCAGTTAGGATCGTTTTTATATAACGATTTAGGCAAATCAATAAACTGGTTGGCAGTTGCGGGGTTGGTTACTTCCACGATGTTCATAAAGCGAACTTAAAAAATATTCACCATTTCTCGTCATCCGGAATTTGGTCGTTTGAACGGAAGGAAGCCCTTGTCTTTATTTTTTTAAGCTGACGATCTATAATCAGTTGTGCAATCATTCTGCCGGCGTTTTCACCGGGATTTTCCTGTAACAATTGCTTAAGCTTCCCCTCATTGATATCAATCCGGTAAAGTAAATAAATTAACTGCTGAAAATTATTATTGATAAGCTGATTGATATGGTCAGCCAGTTTGACTTCCAGTTCTTCCCTGGTAATCTTTTCGGGAAGAATGATTGCCAGATCGTTTTGAATACTTTGTATTAATTCATCTTTCATTTCCTTCAATCAATATAGTTAGAAAATTAGCTTTCAGATATACCCATGCCAAACAAAGCATAATCATATTTCACGGGATCGGCAGGATCTAATGTTTTTAAAAATGCAGTTAATTCAATTGCGGTTAGCCAATCAACCTGTTTGCGTTGTATAATATGTAATTGAGCCGCTACTCTTGCCACATGTACATCAACCGGGCAAATGAGTTGTGCGGGTGAGATTTTTTTCCAGATGCCAAAGTCAACACCCGTTTTATCTTTTCTTACCATCCAGCGCAAAAACATATTCAGTCTTTTACAGGTTGATTTTTGCACCGGTGATGAGATATGTTTTTCTGTTCGTTTTAAATGTTCCTTTGAAAAGAAATAATTTCTAAAATCAATTAACCCGTTTTCAATAGTAGCATCTTTTTTATTTAATCCCTTTACAAAGGCATCTTCTAAGGAGTCTTTTTTTGAGTAATGTTCTCGCAGGAATTCAATAAAATACAATAGATCATCGGCTGTAAAAGTGCGATGTTTGAAATTCAGTAATCGCTTTAAGTCTTTTGGTTGATGCTGAGTGATGAAATGGTATGGAGCATTATCCATCAGCTGCATCAACTCTTTACTCTTATTAATAATGGTAGTTCTGTTACCCCAGCTGAATATGGCGGCAAAAAAACCGGCAATCTCTATATCCTGCTTTTTAGTAAACAGGTGAGGAATAGAAACGGGATCGTCTTTTATAAATGAGGTTTGATTATATAATTTTAGTTTTTCATCCAGCAGGTATTTCAACGCATCTTTTGTCATTGGGTAAAATTAGCTATTAGGATTTTAACAAAGCCTTGTACTGTTAAATTGACGAACTGAAATACTTTTAGTTACCATGTACAGACTAATTGCTTTACTGCTACTGTTCGTTTCTGCAAAAACACATTCACAGCATACCAGTCTTTTAATAAAAAAAAGAAATAAAACCGTAAACAGTTACTGGATAGGATCTATGATATCATTCCAGGCAAAAGATAAAAACTGGCAAAAGGGAACAATCACCAAGATCAACAAAGATTCTTTTTATATAAAACCGGTATATGTAAGATATGGTTTGCTGGCAACAGATACGGTTACTTTTAATACAATGGGTTTTGCAGTAAGTGATGTATATGCTATTCCTAATAGCGGCGTTCAAATTGATTTTATTGATGGGAAATTTCAAATTACCCGTACCGGCGGACATATGCATTTTTACTGGATAAAAAGTGGCTGGTTGTTCAGAACAGCAGGGCTGGGCTTTGCAGCGTTGAATGTAGCGAACGGTATAATTATACTTATTTGCTTAAATAATTCCGATTATATATCTTTGAGTAACCAACAATAAATACTATGGCTTACTCAATCAGTCTTACATCAAATGAAGTTTCGGAATTAAAGCGACTAAAGCGAAGCGAAAAGGATGGCAAAAT
>JACPOD010000094.1 GCA_016185185.1 Sphingobacteriales bacterium
TTACATATAAAATGTCACTCATAATCTCATTTCTTTATAGTAAACAGAAAAAAATAACAACGCCTCAGATGGGCTGAAGCGTTGCATTGTTTATTCAGCAAAAATATAAAAAGTCCTGAATTATAAAAAACCCAGTTTTTGCAACAATACCCTGCTCATTTTGTAAAATGCCTCATAACTGTATCCGGCTATATGAGGTGTTAATAAAACATTTGGTTGTGAAGCTAACCAACTTAACTGAGTTTTTTCTTCTTCGTTGTATATAAGCAAGTTTTCGTTTTCCAGAACATCCAGCGCCACCCCTGAAACCTTATTATTTTTTAATGCATTAATAACAGCATTTGTATCATGTACTTTTCCTCTGCAGGTATTGATAAACCAGGGTTTTTGTTCCATTGAATTAAAAAAATCATCATTTGCCATATGAAAGGTTTCAGCTGTCAATGGTACATGCAGGCTTATAACATCACAATATTTTAAAACCTGTTCCAGCGATGCTTCTTTTATATTACCACCGGCGAATCCAAACTTATACTTATCACAAGCCAGAATAGTAACATCAAACCCCTGTAATTTTTTGGCAAAAGCTGATCCTGCATTGCCAAAACCAATAATTCCAACTGTTTTACCATTTAACTCCCAACCGCGGTTTGCATCCCGTTTCCATACCGAGTTCGTAATTTCAAGATGACTCCCAATTATTTTATTCATTAAACCCAGCAACATAGCCAGCGCATGCTCTCCTACAGCATCCCGGTTTCCTTCGGGGCTGCTTTCTACTTTTATTCCTTTGCTTACAGCATAATCAACATCTATTAATTCCAACCCGCTTCCCAACCTGCCAATCCATTTTAAATTAATCGCATTATCAATTATAGCTTTATCAATTTTTACTCTTGTAGAAAGGATTAAACCTTCCGCTTCACCGATGATTGCTGTTAACTCTTCGTATGTTATCTCCGGTAAATACAAAGCATCATACCCTTTACGGGCAAGTTGCTCCTGCAGTATATCATGACATTTAGCAGTAATAATTACTTTTTCCATTTAAAAAACTAGTTCATTTTAAAAGTAAGTAAGGCAAAATCATTTACAGATAATTGTTCTGCTCTTTTATTAAAAATATCCTCCTCTAAAACTTCAGGCGTAAACAACCCTCTAACAGCATTTCGAAGTGTTTTTCTTCTTTGATTAAAAGCTGTTTTTACCAATAAAAAAAATGCCTTCTCGCTTTTCATACCAGGTTTTTGGGGCAATGGCAATAACCTGATCACCCCACTCTTTACTTTTGGAGGCGGATTAAAACTGTTTTCATGCACATCAAAGAGATATTCTACCTTAAAAAAAGCCTGTACCAGCACACTTAAAACACCATATGTTTTATTGCCTTCCTTCGATGCTATCCGTTGTGCAACTTCTTTTTGAAACATCCCTGCCACACATTCTACATCATCCTTCCATTCCAAAACTTTAAAAAGAATTTGCGTAGAAATATTGTAGGGGAAATTTCCAACTATTGTAAATTTTTCTTCAAAAGGCTGCGTCGTATCTAAAAAACTTTCATGAATGATTTTATCTTTTATCTGGGGATACGTCTTTTCCAGGAATTCCACTTTTTCTTTATCAATTTCTACTGCTTTAAAATTAATATCCGGAATTTGAAGTAAATATTTAGTGAGTGCCCCACCACCGGGACCAACTTCAGCCAAATTTTTTAATGGATAAACCATTAAAGCCTCCACTATCTTGCGGCAAATGTTTTCGTCTTTTAAAAAATGCTGACCCAGCGATTTCTTCAATGTATACATTCAGCAAAAGTAGTTGTAAAAAACAGCAAAAAAAATCCTCCCGATGATTCGGGAGGAGGGTAACCTTTATGAAACTATCCTTATTTATTAACCATAATCTTTTCGGTATATGTTTTATCTCCGGCACTTATTATTACATAATATAATCCACGTTCCCATCCCTGGAAGCCGCTTACCGTTAAAGTATTGAGTCCTTTTTGAACAGCGGATGAAACTACTTTCATTAATTTTCCTTCTCCGGAATAAAACTTAAGCTCCACTGTACCTGCTGTAGTTGCATCAATATTTACCAGCATTGAACTTACAACAGGGTTAGGGATTAATATAATTTTGGTACTGATCATATTCCCAAGTGAAATCTTAACTACCTGGCTATATTTTCCTTCGGCTTTATTTCCCACAGCTTTTACCCGGTAATAAACCGCAGATGCATTTACACCAGCCAGATTATCAAAATCAGAATAATTAATTTTTTGATTTAAAATATCTCCTGCATCAATGTAATTAATGGTGTTAAAATTTATACCATCCGTACTTCGCTGCAGTTCAAAATAATTTACGGGTTGCCTGCATAAAGTTTCCCAATCGAGTTTTACCATTCCTTTTTGGAGGGATGCGTTAAAGCCAAGCAAATCACAGGGAAGTGTTGTGCAAACAGGATCAACCGTAACTATGACTGAATCTATAGCATATGCAGGGCATACCGCCATTAATTGTTGTGTTACCACATAGGTTCCGGTTGTATCGGCTGTAATAGTAGTTCCGCTTGTTGAACCTACTATATTGCCCCCATTAGTGGTCCAGTTATAGGTTGATGTTGAAATTGGATTCGTTACAAAAATATCTGTTACACCAATTGAGCCGCAGAATTTAGGAACAGTTGCCTGTACTTTGGCCTTAGGTGCCTGAAAGAAATAGAAAGGCGAAACAAAATCTTTTAATTCAGAAGTAAAAGATGTGGAAGACCTTGTTTTTACAAATACTTTTTTAAAGGGTAACCCGCAAATATTACCACCAAGGGTAGCCATCAATGGGTCTAACCCAATTTTTGTAAGATTAACTGAAAATTCCATGAACTGACTGGTTGTATAGTTGGTAACAACACTATTATTTTCCCTTATCAGAGAGAAAGAACCAGCCCACGTGTTATTGGCGCATTCGGTACCGGTATAAAAGGTACCACCGTTCTTGGGGCCTATACTCGCATACCCATATTGTGCACCAGCCGAGGCACCATCAAATAAACCTGTCCATGAAAAGTTAACAGGGGTAATTAATAAATTAGCTTTATCTGTCCATATCCTTGCTTCTATTGCAGTAAGTGTTGAACTGCCATATTCTGCAGTGAATATAATATCGCCAATTTGTGTAACATTACCGGCAGCATCAAATTTCCAGGTAGTATGGCCTGCATCCGGGCCATAACCGGAGAATGTTAACGTAGAGCGGTTATAACTAAAATCTGTTTGATACAATTCAAAATCAAAATAACGATCACCATTGGTATTTTCAATAGAAAGACCACCAAACATCCACAAAGAATCTGTTGTATTAGGACCGGTCCTACGGATATGCATCATCATATCGAGGATGTCGTTTTTATCAACAATATTTTGGACAGAAGAAGTGCTCCAGTTTTGAGGACTCATACCATTTTTGCTGGATCCACTTGCATAGTTCGTAGAGTCAAATCCATGATAATCCCTGTAAAAAAAAGCATCGTATAATAGACGGTTGTTGATAACAGAAAACTGCGGGTATTTCATTCCGGCAGAAAAAGGTACCAGCCGGTAAGGAGCATCTATTGCATACCTGGCAACACGAACTGCTGCTCCTGTTGTATCAATCATAAATGCACCTGTTCCACCTGTTCCGTTATTAAACCAGTCATCGTTTCCGGCCTGGATGGCGCCATTAAAATAATTTGCTCTCAAATCAGCATCTACACCAAAATTGGCTTTCACTGTAGGTGTAGTTATCTGGGCATTAATTATGGCCGGAATTAAAACATAAAGAATAAGTATAATTCTTTTCATAGGGATACGATTTAAAATTCACAATACTAACGCACTCAGGGGTATGGATCAGGAAAACAAACAGCAGCAGTTGCCCACTGCTGTTTTATAAATAATCTTATTTTTTATTTATACGCACAGACGTTATCTGTGAGCAAACAGAACTTCCATCAGAAAGAACTGCTACTATTTTATAATGAATTGTTCCGGGAAATACATTGTTGTCGTCCAACTTGTATGAACGGGAATTATCTGCATTTACGGTGCCGGCATCTTCCCATACAGCATAGGGGTCATATGGATCAAAGTCGTAGGAACGGGATACTAAGAATTTTACAGCGCCTGCACCATCCATACCCCAGGTAAGAGAAGTGCCATTTCCTTTACGGTGCCCACGTAAAAAAGCAAAATTGCATTGCATGGCTGCCGGCTTAATTACGATGAGGGAAGGTGATTTTTGAGTTGTATTGCCTGAGGCATTACTTACTGAATACAACATTAAAGAACCAATTGCGGTAAATAATATTCTTTTCATAGGGATTATAATTTGATATAAAGGTATGATGCTGTGTATATCAAATCAAGAGAAAGAATACATGATTTTAGATAGACATATTACTGGGCTGAACCGTAATTTCCGCAAGGCAGGTAAAGAAGTTTTATATCCGTATTTTCGCTTTTAAATTCTTAAATATGTCTGAAATTCAGAAACCGGTAATTGGGTTTAGCTGTGGGGATTTAAATGGTATTGGAATTGAGTTAATTATTAAGGTGTTGGCAGATGCAAGGATATTGGATATCTGCACTCCGGTTGTTTTTGGGTCTAATAAAGTCATCAATTTTTATAAAAAATCTTTGCCTGAAATTAATGTGAATTACCAGGCTGTAAAAGATTTTCGGTTTAACCCTAAAATGGTAAATGTGTTTACCTGCTGGGAAGAAGACGTAAACATTACGCCCGGCACTTTAAATGAAACAGGTGGTAAATATGCTGTTAAATCTTTAATGGCTGCAGTACAGGCGTTAAAAGATAAAAATATAGATGGATTGGTTACAGCACCCATACACAAAAAAAATGTACAAAACACTGAGTTTACTTATACAGGTCATACTCCGTATTTAAAAGCAGCTTTCGGCGTAAAAGATGTAGTGATGATTTTAACTGCTGAGAATTTAAAAGTAGCCTTATTGTCTGAACATGTACCGGTAAGTGATATTGCCAAATCTGTTACAAGGGAAAATATTTTAACCAAGCTGGATATATTAAATCAATCGCTGAAGAAAGATTTCGGAATCAATAAACCCCGAATAGCTGTATTAGGATTAAATCCGCATGCTGGTGATGAAGGCTTGGTGGGAACTGAAGAAGATACCATTATTAAACCTTCAATAAAAGAAGCAAAACAAAAAGACATTATGGTATTTGGCCCATATAGCGCCGATGCTTTTTTTGCAAGAGGGCAGCATGAAAAATTTGATGCTGTTTTAGCAATGTATCACGACCAGGGACTGATCCCCTTCAAATCATTGGCAATTGGTGAAGGCGTAAATTACACGGCAGGTATTCCGGCTGTTCGTACTTCACCCGACCATGGCACTGCCTTTGATATTGCCGGAAAAAATAAAGCAAACGAATCTTCCATGCGGGAAGCTTTATACACTGCCATTGATATTTTAAGAACAAAATTTGATTATACTGACAGCCGGAAAAATCCTTTACGTAAAATGAGTCATGTAGTTTTGCGTGGAGCAGAAGATGAGAAAATTGAACAACAGCAGGAGCAACCTTAATTATTATTTAAATATACTTTCATCAATTCCTTTATTGATAATATAGGAAGAATAACTCAATTCCACTTTTCCTTTTTTGGGTTTCCCGTTTGTTTCCTTTTTTTCAGAACCATCATCGTAATCAAATGTTACTCCTTTGGGCAATTTATATTCTTTGGTATTAAAACTGAATATCACCTTATCCGGTAAAGCATAATCGGCATACTTGTTATAGGACATTTCCAACTCATATGTACCGTTATCTCTGGTTGTGGTTTTTGATTTCAGCACCAGCAATCTTACAGGATCAATAAATAATGTAGAAAGTACCACCTCATTATTATCATCAACAGGTAACAGTTTAATTACCCGTACTTCAGTTTTCCCTATGGCAGCAGTACCTGCATCTATAGCTGTGTATCCGTCTGCAGTAAGTACATTATTTAAACTGATACTGATACTTCCTTTAGGAACAAGTGAGATACCACTTTCATTTTTAATTTTAAGGCGATTTGGTTTTTTAAAATACACCTTAATACTGGCCACGGGAACCTTCATAAAAATTACATTGGTCCTCATTTTACCGGAAGCAACATAATCATTTACTTTTTCCAGTTTCCCCCTCACTTTTTTGAGTAAGTCATTTGCTTCCTGTCCTTTAACAAAAGAGGTAAAAATTAGCAGGAATAATGTCAATCTGATCTTCATCGTCTTTAAATTTAACTAAGTATATCTTTTTTATTAAAGGATAAAACTGCAAGACCCGTAAATAAAATTATATACCCTAAAAGGATGGAGAAACTCCTGGTAATAGCAGGTAAATTTTCAACAGATCCTCTGATCGTTTCTCCATCCTCAGTTGATTTAACATAAAAAAAACCTTTCCATGCCACCATATGTGATGTAAACAGCCATGGCTTTACTGTTTTATCATATAAAGGGATATTCATTTCCGATAAAATCGTAAGCACAATTACAATACTGATGGTTGCAACAATTGGTCCAACAGAATTTTCTGCAAACACAGATAAGAGTAAGGATAAAGCTGCTACTGTACTCATAGCCACTGTTGCATAAGCAAAGGCCATGAAATATCTCCACAACACATCATTTACCTGCATTTGATGAAAACTGTCGTTGCGCAGCACTACCATGTCATTTGTTCCAAATATCATAATACTTACAAATAAAGCCAGTACAGCCATCCAAAGAAGCAACAGAATAATATATAAAACAGATGCTGTAAATTTTACCAGTATTAATTGTGTGCGGCTAATGGGTTTACTTACAAGTAATCTTAGTGTGCCCATATTGGCTTCTCCGGCTACAGCATCAGCAGCAATTAACGCAACCAATAAGGGCACGTGAATAAGAAGTGTATTTAAAATTATAAAACAAACAAGGTACCCGTTAAGCACCTTTTCATTTTGAAATTCAAATGTATCTGACAACCCACTCATCATAAAACCGATATAAGATTGTCCATCGTACCTGAGTGCGATTTGAACAACGGATACAATGGCCAGTACGGCCGCAAATGAAATATAGGTGCGGGGCCGTTTGTATATCTTGAACAATTCAATTTGCAAAAGTTTCCACATGGCGGTTTTGGGTTGTAATACTCAGGAAATAATCTTCTAACGAATGCCGGGGACTGAGCGAATAAATTTCTGCTCCCATTTCTGATAATGTTTTGAACAGGGAAGGGATATTGCTTTTATGTAACTTCATCAATATCATTTCACCTTCTGTTAGATACAAACTATCCTTCCAGCCTGTTTGTTTTAATTTCTCCCACACTTCTTTTGGATTAGCGACCGATAATTCTATAATTGTATTAGCCGGGTCAAATAATTCTGCCGCTGTCCCTTCTTTAATTTTCTTTCCCTTATCAATTATTAAAACCCTGCTGGCGATCAGTTCAATTTCGTTAAGCAAATGCGACGACACCATTACTGTTTTACCCATCGATTTACTCAGCTGCAAAATTAAATTACGTATATCTGCAATGCCCTGCGGATCTAATCCGTTTACGGGTTCATCCAGGATAATAAGTTTAGGATTATGCACCAACGCCACAGCAATTCCAAGTCTTTGTTTCATCCCCTGCGAAAAAGTTTTTACTTTACTGTTAGCTCTTTCACTTAAACCAACCAATTCCAATTGCTCTTTTATTTTAGCAGCGGGAATTTTAACACCGCTTATTTTGGCAAACAAAGAAAGGTTCTCATATGCAGTAAGGTATTTATACAGATCAGGCTTTTCAATTACAGCTCCTACATTGCGCAATATTTCTTTACGGTGTGTACGCAAATTCATTCCCATAACTTCAATCTCTCCTCCTGTTGGTTCAATTAAAGTGAGCAGCATGCGGATAGTAGTTGATTTGCCGGCACCATTTTGCCCGAGAAAACCATAAACATCTCCTTCTTTTACGGTAAAGGATAACTCATCCACCGCTTTGATATCACGAAATTGTTTGGAAAGTTTCGTTACTGAAATAATATCGGGCATAAAAAAAGAATGTAAACTTATTGCAGTAGCAGCAAGATTTGTAAAGTAACAAACTCCCCTGTTACTAAGTTCACAAAACGAAGAAATTATTTTGGCAGATAAGACTGAAGTGCTTTCACGTAATTTTCAAAAGCTTTAATCCCTGCCGGGGTAATTTTACAGATGGTTTGCGGATAGTTGTCTTTAAATTGTTTGATAACATCAATATACCCCACTTCTTTAAGTTTGTTGATTTGCACACTTAAGTTGCCAGCAGTTGCATTGGTTTTTTCCTTAATAAAAGTAAACTCGGCCTCCTTCACTCCTATCAGCAGTGAAATCACAGCCAGTCTTAACTGCGAGTGTAATATGGGGTCGAGTTCTTTAAAATCCATTCTTATTATTTCTTTTCCGCTGTTGTTTTATTAAACTGATAGTAGGCAATATGACCGGGAATTAAATATCCAAGCGCCACACAGGCTGCATGTACCAGTAATATTTCGGCTCCCAGTTTTTCCTTGTAATAAAAAATTATTATTGCCCCCAGCCAGTTAAATGCTGCGCCCCAGTAAAACCATTTAAACTGAAAAGCAGCTGCAAATATGAACATCCAGATAGCATACAATACCAGCAGGTAACCAAAGTTTAGTCCGTTTCTATCCACACCTGTTGCATAGTTACCATAAGTAAAAATCATCAGGCTGATAAAGAAGGCAAGGGTGAGTTTGCCCAATAACTGGCTGGTGTATGTTTTAACCGGCGCATTATGTTTAATAATGGCCCGCCCCAAAAAAGTATAGAGCATTAAAGCAATAGCCGCCATACCAAAGGCAGGCCATATATAACCACGGTAGGGCCACTTCGCTAATATGGCCATATAATAACCAACCGAAGTGCCAAACAATAACCAGCCCCAAAGAATCCATCCCAATCCATTATTCCTTTCAGCAGATTTTGCCTGCTTAATCATGGATTCAATCAAACTCAGGCTTTCCGTTGGTGAAAATCTTTTTTCTTCCATAATCAGGCGTTTATATTTTGTTGATGGATGCGCAGCAGGTAAGCCGGTATAATATAGCTTACCAAAATTGCTGCCACTGCAAACAGCATCTGGTAATCGAAACTAAACTGTACAGCAACCATACTGAGTATCCAGGCCAATACCCCTCCCACTACAAATGGTTTAAATTGCAATATTTTTCCCGATACAAATGTGCCCAGCCCATACATCATAATAAAAAAAGGATAGCAATACTGGTAGCCTATCTTTATAAACAACATGCTTAACACAAAAAAACTTATTCCCATACCGCTCCATAAATATTTCATGCTTTCATCCACATAAGTTTTTACTTTTTCTTTTTTACCGTCACGCATACCCCAGAAAACAGAAATGGCCGCCCCCAAAAAAAGTATAAACCAAACCAAATAATGGCGTTCGTATCTCACCAGCACTTTCAAAACATATTGCCCGGTAATTGCTGCCACTGTTAACCATCCCCACAACAAAAAATATTTTGTGTTATCATTAATGTTCTGCCGGGTCTTATTGATCATTTCGCTTATTAAGCGAAGGCTTTGTTCCGGTGAAAAATTTTTTTCTTCCATAACTTTTATTTGGGGGATTGAAACTGCTTTTTCAGAATATAACCCGGAATAATCCAGGCAACAAATACCGCTATTGCAAGCAGGAGCAAATGATATTGTAATGGCACAAACAACGATGTAATTGAAAGCAGCCAGCAGGCAATACCTCCTGCTATTAAAGGTTTAAAACGCAATACCACCCCACTTAAAAAAGTGGGGGTTGCATATAATACAGGAATGATGGCACTGAAAATGTACCATGCATGGTTTTTAGCAATATGCATGCTTATTATAATAACTGTGGGGGCAAAAGCAAGCCATATATAGCCGGTTATTTCGGATGTATAAGTTTTTGCCCCTTCTTTTTTCTTCGTTCTTATTATATAAAAGACCTGGTATATAATACCTGCCCAGGATAACATCCATATCCTTTCTGAATGATCCATTAAATTAAACTGCAAAACAATAAATTGAAGTATACTGCATGCAAAAATTACCCATCCCCAAAAAAGATATAAGTGCCCGTTTTCACTAACACGGTTCTTTGCCAGGTTTATCATTCGTTGTATAACCTGCAGGCTCTGTTCCGGCGAAAAATTTTCCTGTGGCATATTATTGTTATTGAAGTATCAAATATAAAAGTCCGCAGTTGTTTTATACTGCGGACTATTGCACATTATTTACACTTTTCAATCATTTGTTCTGTTTGTTGTTGCCCCCAATGCGGATAAAGCGGTTTTGTTTTTTCTGCTTTATATAACTCCAGTGCTTTTTCAAAAATAGGTTTTGCTTTATCTTTCCCTCCGCCAAACGCAGGTGGTGTACCAAATACACTCATACCCTGTAAATAATAAAGCCGGGGATTATTAGGGTCTAACTGTATTCCTTCCTGTAATGCTTTACCTGCTTCCTGTCCGTAGCTCATCCAGCGGCTCTGCGGGTCAACCATCATTTGCTGTGTGGCAGCCATATTGCGGATTGAACAGATCTCAGCATTTTTCTCAATTGCTTCTGCTTTTACACAAAGAGTTTTTACTTTTTCGCTATTAGCATCTTTATCTAACGCCTGATCTCTCCAACCGGCAGTAGTTAACGCCAGCCCGGCATAATAATAAGGTAACCACTGTGTTTTTTCTGCATCTCCAATTCTTTCAAAGGTATTAGCAACGGCCTGTAAGTCCTGTGTAGTTTTTGCAGAATCGAGTAATGCCAGTTGTTTCTGCATAGCGGTTGTAAATTTTTCGCTTTGTGCCTTTACCATTGTTCCAAACAATAGAGCAAATGCGGCAATCAGTAAGTGTTTCATGTTTTATTTTTTTAATTTTTGTTGTTTATAAATTATTGTTGATAGCATCGTCTGAACGGTCAACACCCAGGCTTAAGAAAACGCCAATAAAATAAAAACGCCTGGCGGGTGGGTTAACTGCCTGTTTAATTAAACCGTTGTAAGAATAATTATAGTTGTAAATCTGGTTGCTGCCCAGTACATTGTTTACGCTGGCAAATAATACCCAAAATGCTTTGGCATTTTGCTTACCCACACTGGGTACCCAGTTTACACTAAAGCCCAAACTGTGATAATCTTTTGTACGGCCCTGGTCAGCTATATTATACTTGCCATTGCTCAGTTGAAAATTATAATAAGGTCTTCCGGTAGCATAGCTATAAGTAAGATTAAAACCTGTTTTAATTTTTGTAACAAACCGTTTAGTTACTAATGAAGCGGTATGATAGGCTGCAAAGTTTGGTGATAATTTTCCGGGAAAATTCTGGTAATCCCTTTTAGTATCGAGATAAGAATAACTCAGCCAGTAATCAAAATTTTTAAACGTTTTTTTATCTCTCCAGAAAAATTCAAAACCCTGTGCATACCCATCGCCTGAGTTGGAAGTGATGGGAAATGTTTTAATTAAATCATCATATTTTTTATAAAACAGCTCAGTGCGGAAAATCCTGTTATTACTTGTTTTTTGATAATTGATGATATAATGAGTGGCTTTGGTATAGCCTAATTGCGTGGTATAAATCATTTCATTGTTCTCAGGCTTTTGGTAAAATATTCCATAGGCTGCTGAAACCTGTGCCTCTTTACCAGTTTTATATGCCAATGATAATCGGGGAGCAATATTTGCCTTACCCAGTATAGATGAATATTCAAACCGGGTGCCCACTTTAGCAGCTAAGGCATTGGTAATATAAATATCTGCTTCGCCAAATACAGCATTATAGTTATCAATTAAGTTAGTTGTATAAATATTGTAAAGGCTTTTGTCCTTGCTATACCAATATTCACTTCCAAACCGGATGAAATTACCGCCACCGATTCTTTTTTCAAATACAGTTCTTAGTGCCGCAAAATCCTGCCGGTGATTGAGTGTAAAATTTTTTCCGTCGATGAATGGTTTGTTGGTAGTTACCGGTATATTTTCCGCATCCTGAATTTGTTGCTGAATATCGTCTTTATTAATGCTGAAGGCTGCACCCAAAATCATCTTCCAGCCCTTTCCTAAATTTTCTCTCCAGCTTAAATTGTTATACCAGTTATAATTCTTTAATGAAAAAGCATCTTTTAAAGCAGCACTGTCAATATCAGGTTTTTAAGGCCGCTGTAATATCAGCATTACTGCCTGCTGTAGTTGCTATATCAATTGAATTAAGTACAGTTGCTGCCCTTTTTTTATCACTGGCCTCAAATGTGCCGGCTGTTATCACCACAGCTTTTAATTCATTAAATTCTTCCTTTAGTTCAATGGTATAATTGAATGGCTCCGGTCCAATGATTATCTTTTGTTCCCAACTTTTATACCCTGTAAAACTTACCTGCAAAATTCTTTCACCTTTTTCCATGGTAACAAACTGGAACCTTCCTGCTGTGTCGCTGGTGGCGCCATCATAACTGTCTTTAATGGTGATGCTGGCGCCAGTCAGCGGACTCTTTTTTGTATCGGTTATCCTGCCTGAAACCCTTACCTGTGCTGAGCTTTGCAGTACAATAAGGATCGTCATTATTCCAGTCAGTATGCTTTTCATTTTTCTAAATTTGTCACAATTATAAAGTAGTTTATTTTATAAACCAAATATTTTTTATTAAACCCCTGATTTTATACTCAGGGGTTTGCAAGGTTCTTTTTATTGGCGTACTACTTTGCGGCTATACCGTTTTTGATCAATATACATCTCAAAAACATACACCCCGCTTGGCAATACAGACAAATTGTCAAAGGTTGCTTCATTAATACCGGATACAGCTATAAACATTTTTTTTCTAGTTAATTTTCCCTGCATGTCATACAGTAACAATTCTGTTTTTTGACTGGATGTTGCACCAAACTGTATTTTAAAGTAATCTGTAAAAGGATTACCTATAAGTTTAAATGTAATATTTCTGCTGAGCTTAATTACTATAGTCTCAGAATATTGGTAGGATCCATCATAATCTACCGATTTTACACGATAATAATAAACAGTTGCAGTTTCACCAGTAATATTATCCGAATAATAATAATTTGTAGCAGCCCAGCTGTCTTTTGCTAAAACTTTACCAATTTTCTTAAAGGTTCTTCCATCATAACTACGTTCAACTTCATAATGAGATAAATTAATTTCCTGCGCTACGTCCCATTTAAGTTCGTTGCTATTTGCTGCATTATACCCGGTAAAAGAAGTAAAGTTTACCGGTAATCCTCCTGTGTATAAACCACTTTTAAAAATTCCTTTACCATGTGTTGCTGCTAATAAATTATTATCTGCTGTAATACGCAGATCAACTATCTGGTTTGCATCCCAAAGCCCATTATTATAATCAAACCAAGTATTTCCTTTATCGGGAGAAACATATACACCTAAATCATTTCCTGCATAAATAACACTGGTGTTATTGGGATCAAAAATAATTGCATTTGCTGGTACATCTGGTAAACCACCGGATAAAGGCCCTGCATCTTTTGCAGTCCACACTACAGCAGAAGCAGGTGTGGCGCCGGCATTTGCAGTAACATAAATATGTGCCGTACCAAAGCCTCCCAATGTTACCCACACACTATCTTTATTTGTGGGGCTAACGTACATATCTAATACATATCTGTCCGGCAAGTTTGTTTTTATACTGGTAAAGGGGAGTGATGTAGCACCATTTACAGTTCTTAAAATATCGCTTCCTTTGGTTCGGTCAAAAAATAAAGAATCTACGTCGTTATCAGCTTGTGCAAATGGAGTAGTTGATACATATACACGGTTAGTGTCATTTGGCGCAATTTCCAATGCTAATGCAGGACGGTGTATTTTGTCAATATAACTTGTTCCTACGGTTGTTCCTGTTCCCCCGCCGATCCATGTAGTTCCACCATTAGAACTTTTATGAATGTTGTCGCTGCCTACATATATAACGTGCGGGTTTGTTTTACTTATTGCCAATGGAGACACAAATCCGGTTCTTGAATCGGCAACAGCACCTAAATAACTGAGTTTACCTGCTGCTGATCCTCCTTTTGTGGCTGCCAGGTTAACTGCTCTTGCATCATTTGATATCAGGGTAGTATCACTGGTTGGATCAATAAAGCAAGCAGCTCCGTCGCCGCCGGCAGCCCCCGGATAATTGGCCCATGATGTACCTCCGTTTGTTGTGTACATTACGTTTATATCCTGTAACCCACCCACTATATAATTAGCATCAGATGAGCTAACACCAATTGACGCATAAAATTGTGAAACTGCCAGGCCGGTGTTTGACTTAGTAAAACTGGTACCCCCATTTGTTGTTTTATAAATTCCACCATCGCCAGCAACATAATACGTTCCTCTTACAAGCGGGTCAAATTGTATATCATGATTATCAACATGTCCAACACTTGTACCTGCTGAAACAGAGGTTGATATTTTATATTTAAAGGAGTTTACCCCGGCGTAGGCAAGACTATCTGTAAAGAAAGGATTAATTGCTACAGTATGTGCACTCCAGAATTGATATGAGGTGTGTGCAGAAGAAGCTTTTGCAGCCCAGGTAGTTCCAAAATCAGCAGACCGGTAAAGTTCATTAGGGCTACCTGTTTCATCAACACCAATGCTTGCTATTATAGTATCTCTGTTCCCTACGCTTGATAAATTATCCAGTTTAATAAATCCTCTGAAAGTTGCAGGGAGTGCAGAGGAAATTTTTGCCCAGCTAGAAGCATCATTCGCTGTTCTGAATATTCCTTTTACTGTATTTCCTAAATTACCAACAGCAGCTACAATTTGGGTAGTATCTTTTGCATTGATCACTACATCTGTAACCATTGTCAGGTTTAATATCCTGGCCCAGTTGGCGCCAGAATCTCTTGAACGGTATAATCCATCTGTTGCACAGGCATAAACTGATTTGGGATTTAAAGGATTAAATCTTAACCGTTGTATTCCAAATAAATTAGACGTATTTTTTATAAGTACCTGCCTCCAGGTTGTTCCGCCATCGTTACTTTTTAAAATACCAATTCCATAAGTGCCCCTTGTTTTCCATACATTATATCCCGAATTATTGGGATTTGGGGTAGTTGTATTTACACTGGTATCTAACCTGTAAATTTCTCCGGTGCCTGCATAAAGCACATTGGTATCTGACGGATTAATAATTATTGAGGTTACTCCCAGTACAGGTAAATTTGTTTGCACCTTTTGCCAGGAAGAAGCTCCGTTATAAGATTTCCAGATTCCGCCACTGGCCGAGCCAACAAAAATACTGGTAGTTTTTACAGGATTTATAGCGATCGTTAATACACGTCCCCCTGTTCCATTATTAGGACCTAAGGATGTCCAGCTACCATTGACTCCCTGCCCACGCATTGCCTGGTTGTATTGATTTCTCTTTTCAGCTTCATCACGCATTTGTTGGGCGTATTCCCATGCTGCCATATATTTAGCAGTCATATAAGAAGGGTCAGGAAATCCTTTTGCCTGGTACCATGCCATTAACTCTTTATCGATACCATACGTTTCCTTTTCGGTTTCTTCTGTTTCTTTTTCAGATCTTTCGTTGGGAGAATAAAACTTATACGCTAAAATGAATAGCAGTGTAAATAGCGCTGCAGCTACAGCAACCTTGTAATTTCCTTTCATAAGACAGTGAACAGTGGTTTTACTTAGTAATGGATATTTGCAATAATTACGAAAATAAGATTTTTATCTGTTAATCATCAGTCTTTTATTAATAATTATTCCATTACTAATTACCTGCACAAGATACGTTCCGCTTTGCCAGTTTTCTGCTAATGGAATTTCATACTTAGTTACTCCGTTTACAGTTGAAATGTTTTTAGAATATAATACTTCTCCATGCAGGTTCATTATCTTAACTATTGCC
Source organism: Sphingobacteriales bacterium (assembly GCA_016185185.1). Lineage (GTDB taxonomy): Bacteria > Bacteroidota > Bacteroidia > Chitinophagales > Chitinophagaceae > AWTP1-9. The sequence goes on from JACPOD010000094.1 coordinate 16,008, forward strand.
GTTCCCGCCACACTTCCATTAATAAAAACTGTTGTTACTGATCTGGCAGGGTTTGGTGCAAGTGCAACATCTTTTAAATAAAGATTTGTTATGTTCACTGACTTTACATCACTGTATTTAAATTGTCCATTCGCAAAGTTTAGTTTAAGCCTGTAATATGTTATACCATTATTAGGTTTGGTATCCGTAATATCATATTCATGTTCCCCAGGATTATTTAGCCCATTTGATTTAACATAGTTAAAGTTATCCCAGTTGAGTGCGTTATTGCTTTTTTGTACTTCATACCCAATAAGGTTATTATCTTCATTTGATATCCAGTTTATTTTTACTTTATCCTTATTAAATATTGAAGCATTAAAATCTTTAAGATAGGATGGCAACGTTACATCAACATAAACCCTGTAATCCTCTACCTCGCCATTGTTAAAATAACCTGTGGGCTTACTTCTGGTCATACCATTTGTTGTGCTGGTTATTCTTATACGCATATAGGTGGAAGTACCGGCTGGTATTGCAACGTTAATACCTGTCCAGTTAAGTGTTATATTTTGCTGGCTGGTGCCGGAAGCAACAGCAACACTATCTGTTTCGCCTGCATCAAACACACCATTACCATTATAATCCAGCCAAGCAATTAAAGTGGCATTTGTACCAATATGATTATATACACTGACCACTGCCTGGTAGTTGACTCCTGAACCAGGTGATAAAATATTCACTGTGCCCACCCCATCTTCATCTGCACCATCCCCGTCTGCATTAACTGATGAGACTTTTGCAAACTCACGGTCAAAAGTACCACCTATCCTTAACGTAGAATCTTTTTCATGCGTAGCAGGGTCTCCTGTTACCGGATCATAAGAAGCAGGAGCATCACCAAAATCTGTTTTTGTTTTAAAAGGTCCCGCTGCATCTCCTGATGCGCCAATATTTCCTCCACCCGGTCCAACACCTTTTGCCCAATCAGGCGACATATTTGCAAGCGTAGTACCTAATATTTTATTCTTTGTACCTACTGATCCTGCTTCATTGTAAACACCTATTGAGTCATATACCCATAAAATGGTTCCGGCCCACGTAATAGCAGTTTGTCTTGGAGTATTATATGAGGGCATTGTTGTATAATCTTGTAACATAGTACCAGTTTGCATATTAAAATGATAATAATCGTCCTGACTCGTACTGCCTGCCCCATCAAAATCATACAATACACCATCTTTAATTACAAAATCATTCCAGTCGTGCAATCCCGTTCCGGAACCATTATCTGCAGGAGTAGCCCAGACCTGACTGGAGCGATATGGGACATTTGAGGCATCAAAATCAACCCTCCAGATAATGGATTCACGTCCTGATTTTTTATCACCTCTACTACCCTCCACTCCAAAATAAAGGGATCCATCATAGAAACTTGATCCGGCAGATTCCACACCATAGTCGAAAGTTGGTATGCCTATAGTATTTACATCAACAGCCATCGATCCATCAATAGCTTCTGTATTGTAATCCCATCTCCTCAATGTTCTTGTGTTATAGGCATTGGTGCCAAAGTCATGAACATAATAGAGATAGTGTTTCTTATGATCATATGCAAGCCCGTTTACAAATTTTGGGGCATTAGCATCACTGGCAAGATCACCTGAAAATAAAAACTTGGCTTTTGCCGTGGCAGTATCAATATAAGAAACAGCATTCGAATCGGGTGTTGAAAGAATAAAAGTTGGTTGCCCGGTAAAGGGTTTTGCATCAACAAAATAATTAGTAGGAAAACTTCCGGATACGCAGGCTGACAAGTCAGATAACCAGAAATCTCCATTTTCTGTTCCTCCTGTACCGCAACTACTCGAGCAAGTGGCTGTGCCTGTAACTACAATAGTTACACTTGTCAGCGGACCCGCCACATCCACATTAATTGTTCCATCCGTATTTGTATTAAGTACTGTTGTTGCTAAAGCTGTAGCTATTGCTGTGGGTGTTCCGCTACCTGCAATAGTTAGCACTGTACCGGATAGCTTTGCCATTGTAACATTTACTGGTGTACCACCATTACTTGCAGTAATGGTGGTGACCTGAGAATAATCCAAATCGTACATTGAAAACTTAAGGTTTGATACAGCACTATCAAAAGTCAACGTAATGGTTCCATTTCCTTTGAATTGAACATCTGCACCTGCACCATATGAGCCTGCCTCAGCGGTATTGATTGTATTTTCTCCTAATATGTTTGCGGAAGAAAAGTTATTTGTAATCACCAGCCTTCTTTTACCCATTGCAAATGCCTGGCTTTGTGCAAGAGATAGCGGCACTCCGGGATAGTTAGCGTTAGGGGCATAGTTACCCGAGCTAACCAGATAATCTAACCAATCCCAGTTGACGGTGGCGGTTGAAAATCCTGCGCTGCATTGTGCTTTTAAATCAGTTACGATTAAAAGAAATAATACTGCAATTAAAACAGAACTCTTTAAAAGTACTTTTTTCATGGTTCGGATATTGGATACTTGGTGGTTTGCGGTTATTATTTTAACCCAACTATTTTACAGGTATGCTATCGTACAAAAGAATTATTGTAAACAGAAAGTTTTTTGTTTACAAAACAATATTATCCTTAAAAAAGGGGAATAATTTATTCTTTGAATAGATGAGCAGGGCTGCAAATTTGGTTTCATTGTTTGGATTTATAGTAATAACTACGTAAAGATTGAGTTTTTTTTAATTAAAAAAAACTTTTTAGAAACAAAAAATGAAATTTTGACTCGAAAAAAGGCTTTTAATTAAAAAAAAGTATTAGTACTTCGTAAATTTTCGGTTTAGCTTAGTAATAATAACCAGAAAAAATCATTTCAACGGATTCTTTTTTTCGCAACTCATCATTTAAATAAAAAGACAAAGATTATTTTACTGGTTTACTCTTAATTTCCAGATGATACATTTCTGTTCAATTGCGTATAAAATTATTCTAAAGAAATTTTATTTAAAAAAAAGGGGCCGCTAAGCAGCCCTTTATAACTATTAAAAAATATACTTATTTATACTGTGCCATTAATCCCCTCGCCATCTCAACCATCTTCTTTACACCGTCATCGGGCAAATTACCTTTTTTGAACTCAGCTAATAATTCAGGCATTTTGGTTTCCATTTCCATTAAGAAATGTTCTTCAAATTCTTTTACCTTTTTTACAGGCACCTGGCTTAATAAGCCCTGTGTACCGAGATATATAATTGCCACTTGTTTTTCTACAGAGAAGGGCTGGTATTGGTGCTGTTTTAAAATTTCCACGTTACGGGCACCTTTATCCAATACAGATTTAGTAGCGGCATCAAGATCGCCACCAAACTTGGAAAACGCTTCCATCTCACGATAAAGCGCCTGGTCCAGTTTCAACGTACCAGCTACTTTCTTCATTGATTTGATCTGCGCATTACCACCCACACGGCTTACTGAAATACCTACGTTGATCGCCGGGCGAATACCAGCATTGAACAAGTTACCTTCCAGGAATATCTGTCCGTCGGTAATAGAAATTACATTCGTTGGAATATAGGCAGACACGTCTCCTGCCTGTGTTTCAATAACCGGCAAAGCAGTTAATGAGCCACCACCTTTTACCAAATGTTTGATACTGTCAGGCACATCGTTCATATTTTTAGCCACCGCATCATCACTAATAACTTTGGCAGCTCTTTCAAGTAAACGACTGTGTAAATAGAATACATCACCGGGATAAGCTTCACGACCGGGAGGACGGCGTAACAATAATGACACCTCACGGTAAGCTACCGCCTGTTTGCTCAAATCATCATAAACGATCAATGCTGGCCTTCCGGTATCACGGAAGTATTCACCAATGGCTGCACCGGCATAAGGGGCAAAGAACTGTTGTGGAGCAGGATCGCTGGCAGATGCCGCAACAATTACAGAATACTCCATTGCACCATTATCCTCTAATGTTTTCATGATACCCGCAATAGTAGAAGCTTTCTGACCAATAGCCACATATATACAATAAACAGGTTTACCTGCTTTGTAAAATTCTTTTTGATTGATGATGGTATCTACAGCAATGGCTGTTTTCCCCGTTTGACGATCACCGATGATCAATTCCCTTTGTCCACGACCAATAGGAATCATTGCATCGATGGCTTTGATACCAGTTTGCAACGGTTCTTTTACGGGTTCACGGTAGATAACACCAGGAGCTTTACGTTCCAGCGGCATTTCATATAATTCACCACTGATTGGACCTTTACCATCAATTGGCTCACCCAATGTATTAATAACACGGCCAACTAACCCTTCACCAGCTTTGATGGAAGCGATGCGACCGGTACGGCGTACAGTGGCTCCTTCTTTAATGCCTGCACTATCACCCATTAATACCACCCCCACATTATCTTCTTCAAGGTTTAATGCTACGGCCCTTACCCCTGTTTCAAATTCTACCAGTTCCCCGGCTCTAACATTATTTAATCCATAAACACGGGCAATACCATCACCCACCTGCAATACTGTACCCACTTCCTCCAAATCAGCTCCCACATTAAAGTTGCTTAACTGCTGGCGGAGTATCGCAGATATTTCATCTGGTTTAATCTCTGGCATGACTTATAATTTTTATTGTTTTACTTTTTAATTTTTTAACTGATTAACGAATGTTACGAACATAAACGTTACTGAGGAATTGTTTACGGATATCATTCAGGTCCCTCAATATACTGGCATCTACCAGGTTATTATGGAACTCTAATGTATATCCGCCAATTAACTCATTCTTTACTGCCGTTTCCAGTTCAATGGTTTGTAAAGCTGTTTCCGCTTTTATTTTGGAAACAATTTCCTGTTTTAATGCATCGCTCACTTCAACGGCTGTAGTAATTTTTACTTTATGTATGCCTTTAATTTCATTGTACTGATCAATAAAAGCATGTACAATTTCCGGCAATACACTTTCTCTTCCTTTTTGCACCAGTAAGCGATTAAATCCTTCTGTCATTTTACTGATCTTCCCGGTTGTAACGGCTTCAACGATCTGGCGTTTCTTATCTGATTGTATGATGGGGCTTTTCAATAATGCTGTAAACTCTTTGCTTTGCCTGCAAACCGCTTTCAGATATTGCATATCCTTATAAACCGCTTCCAGTTGATTTTGCTCAACGGCCAGATCAACCAAACTCTTGGCATATCTTCCTGCTAAACGTGGTTGTTGCATAATTCCAATTTTGAAATGTGCTTATTTGAAAATCTGAGATTGATATCTTTAAATTTTCAAATTATCCAATCAATTTAATTTAACCTCGCTGGTTAATTCTTTAATATATTTTTCCTGGTCTGCCTTGTCACTTAATTCACGTCTTAAAACTTTTTCAGAAACCTGGATTACCAGGATACCAATCTGGTTTTTTACATCTGTAATGGCAGCCATTTTCTGGTTTTCAATTGACGCCATTGCATCCGCCACAATCTTTGATGCTTCTGCTTTTGCCTGTTCTTTGGCATCATTCACAATCTTGTCTTTGGTTTCTTTTGCTTCTCTCAGCATTTGTGCCCTTTCTTCACGTGCCTGTGCCATCAACGCTTCATTTTCGTTTTTCAATTGTGCCATTTCTGCTTTTACTTTTTCAGCAGTGGCTAATGAATCGGCAATGCCTTGTTCCCTGTCCTTTAGTCCTTTTAAGATCGCAGGCCATGCTTTTGATTTTAAAATAAAGAACACTACCAGGAAAGCAAGCAATGTCCAAACCAATAAACCTAATGCGGGACTCAGTAATTCCATAAAACTATATTTATAAAAAATAAATCAATTAAAATACTGCATCCTCCGTCCTGTACTTTGGATGCAGTAAAGTTGTTGGCGGTTATTTTAAAACCATTGCTAAGAAGCCAACGATAATAGCAAACAGGGCAGCACCTTCAACCAGCGCTGCAGTAAGGATCATGTTTGCACGGATATCGTTAGAAGCTTCCGGCTGACGGGCAATAGCTTCAACAGCTCCTTTACCGATCTGGCCAATACCAATACCAGCGCCGATAGCAGCTAAACCAGCTCCTACCGCACCACCAGCATTAGCAACCGCATCTAATAAAATAAAATCCATAACTGTGAATTTATAATTGTGATTAAATAAACATATTAATGATGTGCCGCTTCTTCATGATGTTCTCCTTCAAATGCCTGACCAATAAATACAGCCGTAAGCATGGTAAAGATGAAAGCTTGTAAAAAAGCAACCAGCACTTCAATAAAATATATAAAGATTGTAAAAGCAATGGAAACCGGCATGGCTCCAATACCTGCATATTTATTCAATTGTGCAAAAATGAAGATCAGTGAGATCAAACAAATAATGATAATATGACCTGCCACCATGTTTGCAAACAAACGAATAATAAGAGCAAAGGGCTTAATGAATACACTCAAAAACTCAACCAGCACTAAGATTGGCTTTACAAAACCCGGTACACCGGGAGGGTTAAAAATATGACCCCAGAAATGACTGTTTGAACTAAACAGGATTACCACAAAGGAAATAACTCCCAATACTACGGTAAAAGCTATATTACCTGTTACGTTGGCTGTGCCCGGTATTAAACCAATGATATTATTAATGAGGATAAAAAAGAAAACGGTTAAGAGATAAGGTAAATATTTATCTGCTTTATGTCCAAGATTGGGTTTGGCAACTTCGTCTCTTACAAAAGTGATGATTGGTTCAATTAAATTTTGTTTGCCTTTAGGAGCAGAAGTTACACCCTGGCCTTTCTCATATGAATTTGCTATACTCACCATTAACCAGGTTAAAAAAGCAAGGGCCAGCAACATTTGTACCACATTACGGGTTAAAGAAAAATCGTAAAAAGTAACACCGGCTTCTACTGGTACTATTTTCCCTTCCTCCAGTTTGTATCCGTCTACTTCATGTTCACCATGATGAAAATCAGAGTACATGAAAGTGGACAGCCCTTTTTGAGGAGAATATAAAATAACCGGTAAAGGAATGGCCACTGCATGTTCTTTACCATCACTTCCCTTATATCCCAAAAAATGAAATTCATGGGCATCCAGAATGTGTTCAAAGATTACTTCTTTAGCATTAAATCCTTCTTTCTTTTCTTCGGCATTTTTTACTTCTTCTGTTTGCGGCTGGCCTTCTTCATGCTGCGCTTGCAACACATTAGAATAAAAAAGCATACTTAGGCTAAAAACCGCTACCAGTAAGGATTTGAAACGCCGGGATAACATACCTGTTTTGAAATTTGCGGCAAAGATAAGGAGGGAGGGGGTAAAAAACTGAAAAGGAATGGCAAAAACTAAAAATTTCAGAAACAGTTTTCAATCCTTATGCCCTTTCTTAGTTTTTTCAGTTTCTTCCCCGGTAATCTTTAAAATTTTCCTGAGATAAATAACATCAAGTTGGTCTTTAGGTCTGTTAACTGCTTCTTTATTTGCAATTAAATCATTGATGTGAAGGAAGCTTACTTGTACATTTAAAATTTCTGCAACGGTTGCTTTTTCTAAACATTCAGCAAAACTGTATTGCTCAAGACCTTTCATTTCTGTCATAATATCAAGCCGCAATCCGCTGTTAAGATAAAAATCTGTCCAGCCAGGTAAAAACTTTATCCGTTCGATAGGTTCTAAATCACCCAATCCATATTCTTTTAAACCCTTACGAAGGTTTCTTCTGTTGTCAATAGTATCTTCAATCCACATATCTATATCCTCAGTGCTTCGCTGATAACCATTCAGGTTGGTTGCTACTCCACCTACCATTATATAACGGACATTATTATTATTGAGGGATTTCCATAATTTCAGTAATTCCTCATCAAAAACATCCATAAATAATTATTAAGAATTCAGAGAGGGGGTTTTTATGATTTTAGCATTTTTAAGCATTGAACCAATCTTCATTAAACGGGTCATCATTAAAAATCTTTCTTCAAAAGATCGTTTTATACCCTCCAGAAGTAAATCTGTCTCTGCTTTCTCATAACCCGCATCGGGTTCCTGCATTATATTTTTTTCATCCTCAGTATGGTTTTCCTGTTTTTTCATTACCTGCAATTTACTAATTTTTTTAGATGAAATAAAGTAATTATCAGGCTACTTTTTGCTGCTTTTCAAACTGCATTTGGTGTAATTTATAGTAATATCCCTGTTGTAAAAGGAGTTCTTCATGGGTGCCCATTTCTCTGATTTCTCCCTTATCCAGCACTATTATTTTGCTGGCTTTACGAATAGTAGAAAGCCGGTGAGCAATTACAACAGATGTCCTACCCGCAATCAATGTGTCAATAGCTTTTTGAATGAGTTGCTCACTTTCAGTATCAATAGAGGAAGTTGCTTCATCTAAAATCAATATGGATGGATCGTATAATAAAGTACGGATGAAAGACAAAAGCTGGCGCTGACCCATTGATAAAGTAGCTCCTCTTTCCATTACATTATAATTATACTCGCCGGGCAATTGCATAATAAAATCATGCATCCCAATTAGCCTGGCAGCTTCCAGTACCTGTTCTTTACTGATTTCGGGATTTCGCAGGGTTACGTTGTCCATTATAGAACCGGAAAATAAAAAAACATCCTGTAACACCACCCCTATCTTACTCCGCAACGCATCTAACTGGTAATTTTCAATATTTATATCATCAATTTTTATAGCCCCTTTTTGAATATGATACAAACGATTTAATAAACTGATGATGGATGTTTTACCACTACCCGTGTGGCCAACTAAAGCAACTGTTTCACCGGGGTTGATGGTGAAAGAAATATTCTTCAACACATAATTTTCATCAGTATAAGCAAAACTTACCTTATCAAATTCTACTTTACCTTTAATATGACCAGTTGGTGCATATGCATCTTTACCGGATGGCTTAATAAAATCATCGTTATCCAGTACTTTAAATACACGTTCGCTTGCCACCATCCCCATTTGCAATACGTTAAACTTATCTGCTATTACTCTTAAAGGCCTAAAAAGCATATTTAATAATAACATGAAAGCAATTATCTGTCCTACCACTTCCTTACCCTGTGCTTCCGGTAAACCCAGGGCCTGGTGAGCACCATACCAAACCAATAAACCCAATGATAAGGCGAGTATGATCTCAACAATAGGGAAGAAAATGGAGTAAGCAAAAATTGCTTTAATATTCGCATTGCGGTGCTCCTTATTGATTGTTTTAAATTTATCAAATTCTCTTTCTTCGGCTGCAAAGGCCTGTACAATCTGCATACCAGTGATGTGCTCCTGTACAAAAGCATTTAAACTGGCTACTGCATTTCGTACCCGGTGAAAAGATTTGTTTACACTTTCTTTAAAATAATAGGTGGCCAGTAAAAGAATCGGAAATGGTATCAAACAAATAAGGGTGAGTTTCCAGTTAAGCCAGAACATTGAAAAAAGTATAGCAATAATAGAAAGCAGATCGGCTAAGATGGGAATTAATCCTTCTGCAAAAATATCATTGATTGTTTCTATATCATTAATGGTTCGGGTGGTGAGGGTGCCAATAGGTGTTTTATCAAACTGTGATAAATTAAGACTTATAATTTTATTATACACCCTCACCCGCATGTCTTTCACAACAGTTTGTCCCAGCCATGCTGTAATAAAGGTGAAATAAAACCGGATAATAGTTTCGGCAATTATTAAAGCAATTTGCCAAAAGGTGATCTGCAGCAACAAGTCGATCCATCCTTTTTGAATATAAACATTCACTGTTTTTTGAATAAGGTATGGCCTGATGGGTGTAATAATCGCTAAAATGATCGCAAATGAAATGGAAATGTAGAATTTGTTCTTATAGGGTTTGGCAAACTGAAAAACCCTTTTCAGCAAACTAAAGTCAAAAAAATTTTTCTTTCTTTTCTCCAATGCTTAAAAAATATGCTGCAAATGTAGTGCAGTGCATTTTAAATTACTCCCGTTCATCCTCAGTTACCCTCACCCATCGCTTTTTTGTAAGCTTTTAAGAAAATTGCACCAAGATTTTTATGAGGAGGTACATAGTTACTAAACCTTTCTTTGGATTCACCACCGGGAAATTGTGCAGCAAGCGACTTCCACATACTCAGCCATTCCACATTTTTTCCTGCCCGCATATTATCTGTAAGGGTTCTTAATATAACATCGTTAACGGCACCAGCCCCAATTTCTTTGGAAGATATTATATGAGCATCCTCACAATGCTTCAGTACGTCCGCCATGTTTTTAAACCCTCCGCAGGAACCCAGTACAATGATCTTTCCGGAAGATGGTAACTGATCGATGGTGTATTTAACCCAGTAACTATGCCCCCGATGTACAATTACGGTAGGTTTTAAATTATTATACCTGAGATAATTGGCAAGATGCGCCTGTGCTGCCGAGTCCTTATACGTATCATTATCCAGCGGACGGTTTACATATATCCAGAGGGGTTTACTTTTTATTGATTTAATGGTAACCCACTCTTCATTACCCGTTATACTCCATTCCGTCTTATTGGAAAACAGGTTAAGATATTTGGGAAAGAAATTTTTCCCGTCATCATCACCGTAAAAAAATACCTGCATGATAATTCTTCCGGCACTATCTGATAATGAACTGTTCGTTACTGAATACACGGGAGGAATACCGAGTTTATCCGATATATCCACTGTTGTATCTGAAGCAGATTTAAAAATGGTTTGAATGATAGAATATATAACAGAACCTCTCTGATTTTTTTCTTTCCTGGCCCGTTCCAAACTCTTTTGAATACGGTCAAGCATCAGGTACTTTATACTTTCATTCGTGATACCACCATACGAATCTGCCACGTCTGCGGCATCTTCCAGGGTATTATTTTTTTCCAGGTTGCTTACAAAAGCATTCATCAGCATCCGGCCACTGGCACTGTCCATAGAAGATAAAAAATTATCTAACTGATCATACGACGCAGCCATTTTTATAAATTTTTTAAAATGGTCGAGGCGAACAGACATCAGCAATGAATCACCTCTCCGCACTGCCAACCGGTCCATCATACGTTTGTATGTATTGATAAACGTGGAAGTATAAATTATATCGTCACTTACCACAAGCGTATAATACAATTCCTGCGGATTAAGGGGTTCAATACACCTGAACCTTACAGCCTCTGGTTTTTCATGCAGCTCATTCATCACGTTTACAAACGTTTCTTTTGCTTTTTTCTCCAGCATATCCTCGAGATAACTGTAAAAAACAGGTTCTTCATTTTTAAGCATCCGTTCTGTATAACTCATTTTTGTTTTTACCAGCAGCTTATAATATTTTACCTCATCCTCCAGAACGGCAGCCATATCTTCTATATTCAACCTGCCGTTAATAAGTTCATCAAAAAAGGGAAATAATCGTTGACCCGATTTAAGACTGGCCATTTTTACCAGCATCCTTACTTTAGGATCAGTGCTTTTGCGGATCATTGAGGCTTCCTGCGAACCGGGGGCCTGGGCATAACGCATGATGTCAAAAGGAACTCTTAAACATGCCTGCTGAATCAGGCTATCTGCATCGGCATCATTACGGTAGGGCCATAAACCTGTAATAATGGTTTCAGGATGCGGAACAGTATTTTTTAAGTACAATAATTTCTTTGCGGCAGCATACCCTGTATTATCAAAAAATATATCCGACAAAATAACACCTGTTTCATAAGGCATTTGATCCACCAGGGGTGTTATACTTTGGCCTTTAATATTTGCCTCCATCAATTGCTGAAAATAACTAACCAGCTGTGGCGACATACTTGCAGGAAATTTTCCTGTCCGAAAACGAAGAGTGAAATCAAGCAATAATTTTTCGAGGTATGAAAGATAACGCACCTTATCATTATTACTTTTTAAAGTGGTATCCAGTTCTATCTCCCGTTGCAGGTTATCAATTTTGCGGGTAAATGCATCCGTGATCTGGAGGTTAAAATCTTCATTAGAAGAAATATTAACCATATTATCTCTTTTGCCGTCTAATTTATCAATGGCTTTTTGCTGTTTGTCTACTTTATCATGAAAATATAACCGTCCAGGCGGTATCACTAAATTGCTGGTATCAAACCCGCCAGCATAAGTAAGGACTGATAAAAAAAGAATAAAAAGAATTAGTAGTGTTTTCCTCATAAAGTACTTTCTAAAATATTGGTTTAACACAAAAATACAACCAATCGCTGTAAACAGGCTAAATATAGCCGGCAATTACAGGGTTATAGATTGATAACCCGATCAACTTCCACAAAAATCCGCTTAACAATTTGATAATACGCTAATCTTTGACCAATGTTAAGGCAACTTTAAATTTGTCTTAACATTGCACAAATGGAAAGTAAAACAAGAAAGATTTTAGTAGCGGATGATGAACCGGACATTTTGGAGATTTTAAATTATAACCTCATTAACGAAGGTTACACAGTAATTACTGCAAAAAACGGTAACGAAGCCATTGATAAAGCAAAGCAATATCACCCCGACCTGATTATTCTTGACATAATGATGCCTTATAAAAATGGCATTGAGGTTTGTAAACTATTAAGACAGTTACCCGAATTCCAGGAAACACTCATTATTTTTTTAACCGCCTTAAGTGATGAAGGCTCGCAGGTAAAAGGATTAGAAGAAGGAGCAGATGATTATGTAAATAAGCCCATTAGTCCTAAAGTACTTTTGAGCAGGGTAAATGCTTTGTTCCGCAGAACACACCGCAGTGGCGATGAGAAAATTATTAAGATTGGTGAAATGGTGATTGACAGGGAACGGTTTATTGTGACTTTTCATGGCAAAGAAATCATACTTGCAAAAAAAGAATTTGAATTACTGGCATTACTGGCTTCCCGCCCGGGAAGGGTATTTCTTAGAAATGAAATATTGAGCCAGGTGTGGGGGCAGGAAGTAATTGTTGGCGACCGCACCATTGATGTACACATCCGTAAAATCCGCCAGAAATTAGAAAGCGATTGTATTACTACCGTTAAAGGAGTTGGATATAAATTTGAACTTTAAACCCCAAACCCCTAAAGGGGCTTTTGATATTTCATTAAGTACATTTGCAAATAACTAATTATTCCCCCTTTAGGGGCAGGGGCTTATGTTCAACATTAAAAATCTTTCGCCCAACCAGGTTGCTGCCATAACTGCATTGGCTATTTCCATATTAGCAGGACTGGCAGATTTTATCTTTATACATAACTGGATCATTTCACTGACAAGTTTTGCTGTACTTTTTGGAATGAGCTATTTTTTGATCCGCTATTTCCTGGAACGGTTTATTTACCGGAAAATAAAACTCATTTATAAATTTATTTATCAAACCAAGGCTAGCAAAAGAGAGGAATTTTATTATAAAAACATTTTACCTCAAAAGGGCATTGATGAAGTAAGAGAAGATGTGGAGAAATGGGCGGAGCAGCGTAAAGAAGAAATTGAATCCTTAAAACAAAATGAACAATTCAGAAAAGAGTTCCTGCAAAACCTTTCGCATGAATTTAAAACTCCCATATTTGCCATACAGGGTTATGTAGATACATTATTAAGTGGTGCTTTAAATAATCCTGAAGTAAACCGAAAGTTTTTAGAAAATGCCTCCCGCAATATTGAACGATTAGCAAATCTTGTTGGCGACCTGGATGAAATATCTAAACTGGAAACCGGCACCCAGCCGTTGCATAAAACGGAATTTATTATACAGGATCTCATCAGTGAAGTGTACGAATCACTCTCGCTCAAGGCAGCGAAAGCTCATATCTACACTATTTTCAAGAAAGGTTGTGAATCACCTCCGGTAACGGTATATGCTGATAAAGAAAAAATAAGACAGGTACTGATCAATCTTATACATAACTCTATTAAATACGGTAAGAGTGGTGGTGAGATAGAAGCCAGCATCTATCGCTTAGACGGAGAAAGAATCTTAATTGAAATAAGTGATGATGGACATGGTATTGCTGAAGAACATTTACCCCGCATTTTTGAACGTTTCTACCGTACTGATTTAGCAAGAAGCCGTAAAGAAGGCGGCAGTGGTTTGGGCCTCGCTATTTGCAAACACATTATAGAAGCGCATGGACAAAACATACACGTACGCAGTAAGGTGGATGTGGGAACTACATTTGGGTTTACACTCGATGCGAAAGAAAAATAGCACTATAATTTATTTAACAAGAAAACTCCGCCACCAGTAACCTGAATTTTTGATGATGCGCTGCTGGGTTTTAAAATTAACATGCACCAATCCAAACTTTGGTGCGTAGCCTCCGGCCCATTCAAAATTATCCATCAGTGTCCACACAAAATAGCCGTTGATGTTTACCCCTTCCTGTTTGGCTTTCAGCAATTGCTTAAGATAGGCTTTAAAATAATTAATCCTTGCTGTGTCATTAATTACTCCTTTTGCCAATTCATCTTTAAATGCTGCACCGTTTTCCGTAACAATAATATTATGCACCCCTTCGTAATTCCAGAAACGTTTTATGATGCGATAAAAACTCTCCGGGTTAATTTCCCATTTCATAGCAGTATGTGCAACTTTTCTTGCCGGTGCTGTAACTTCTGATGCCTGTATATAAGGAATAAGTGAATTGTATTTGATCACCAGCGGAAAATAATTTTGAATACCAATGAAATCAAAATCAAATTTCATTTGCTGTGTAAATTTCCATGCTTTACTGTGCATGTATAATTTATCCATCAATGGAAAATCATCGTAGGGATAATTCATACCCAGCGCCGGTTCAATGAAAAGGCGGTTCAATAAAATATCAATGCGGCTGGCTGCTTTTACATCTTCGGGTTTAGAAGAAAAAGGCACCACTTCACTGCAGGAAAAAGTAGTTCCTATATTGGCATTGCTCACTAATTTACGGATGATGCGGCCACCTTCTGCCTGTGCCAGTACGGCATTGTGTATAGCCGGGAAAAAATTATCAATACCTGTTTTACCTGGTGCATGTTTGCCCAGCATATATCCCAGCGACACAAAACCCATTGGTTCATTGAGTATGATCCAGTCTTTTACCTTGGCCCCATATTCTTTGGCACAAAAACTTACATAATGATTAAACCATTTTTGCATTTGTACACTGGCCCATCCACCTTCTTTTTGTAATTCATGCGGCAGGTCCCAGTGATAGAGTGTAACAAAAGGAATTAAACCAAGTGATAAACATTCATCAATTACCGTATGATAAAACAAAACCCCTTCTTTATTGCTCTTACCAGTTCCGTTGGGAAAGATGCGGCTCCATGAAAGAGAAAACCGAAATACATTAAAGCCCAAAGCTTTTGTCAGTGCAATATCTTCTTTATAACGGTAATAAAAATGGCAGGCTTCATAAGGTGTGGCGTTGTTTTTTATTTTGCCGGAACGTTTGGCAAACACATCCCAAATGGAAAGCCCCCTGCCATCCACATTGTATGCCCCTTCGTTTTGTGCAGCAGCAATGGCTACGCCCCATAAAAAATTGTTGCCAAATAAATGTGCTGACATGTATCCCTTTAAAATTCAGGCAAAGGTGCTGCTGATTTAGTGAGCCAGTATTAAGCAATTATTAATTTTTATCAGCTTGTTTTCAAGTGTCGAAAAAAATAATTCAGAGAATACTGTTAACAGATTCTTCTGCCAAACCAAAGCTCAGCGTCATACCGGCGCCACCAACACCATTGAGGATATATACATCTTTCTCGGGTGAAAAGAAAATTTCTGTATCGCCATTGGTCATCTTTGCATAGATGCCATTCCATGTTTGCGACAACTGGTATGATTTAAATTGAGAAAAAGTTTTAAGATAATCCACCACAAGTTGGTTGATGCATTCTTTATCAAAAGGATCATGTGTTAACCTGTATTCATGCGAGTCGCCAACGGTGAGTTCCCCTTTTTCATTTTGCGAAATCATTACATGTATTCCCCAATACATGTACTCACTCATTTCATCATAATACCTTTCACGCAGTTTGTTTAATGAAGTAGCTGCCTTAAAACTATTGTAATGTACCAAAGAAAGTCCGCCGCATAATGAAGGACCAATACGCCATGACCCCGGTTGAGTGGCATAACGCATCATTTGCAATTTGCATTTTGTCATTGGTAAACGGTTATACTCCTCAGGATATAAGGTTTCAAAATCGGCCCCGCTACAGATGAAAAATAAATCTGCTTCATATTCTTCGTGGTTGCCAATATATGCAGTACCATCAGCAATATAGCTGATGCATTTTCCCCAGTAAAACTCCACAGCATATTTTTCATCGAGGTAAGATGGTATTAATTCAATAGCCTGCCTTGGATCAACAATTATTTCTGTTGGACTATATAAACTGCCCATTAATCCTTTGCTCAATACTGCTTCCGACTGTGACAGTGTTTGTTCTTTGTTAAGCAATACTGTTTTTCTTTCTTTAAAAAAGATGTCCTGCAATTCCTGCAACACTGTCCATTCATCTTCATGGTAAGCGAGGTGCAAACTGCCCATATCATCGTACCAGATACCGGCTTCATCGCAAACTTCTTTCCAAATACTGCGGCTTTGCATGGCTCGTTCATACAAATGACCTGATGGCTGACCAATGGGCCATACCATTCCGAAATTGCGGATGGATGCACCTACTGCTTTATGGGTTCTGTCAAAAACTTTTACAGAAAATCCACGAATAGCTAATGCCCTTGCGATTGCTAATCCAACAATACCGGCACCGATGACGATGGCTGAACGATTTTCCATTTACCTGTTGATTTATCTTTATGCTGATGAAGAAAATATTGCAGTGAAAGCATGGTACATACAATACCCAGTAAGGCAAACCAAATAACTCCCTGCGAATAAAATTGCGACCAGCGGATCTTGATACTAAAGAATTCTTTTACCAGCATGATCAGCACACTTCCCAAATAACCAAACGAATCGGCTACATAAATAAGAAACCCTGCGTTGCCTTTTAATTTAAATAAGGCGATCATGCGTTCAAATAAAATACAATTGAAAGGGATGTAGGCAGTGTATAATCCTAAACCGGTAAGCAGCATCCACCAATGGCCGTTCATTTGACCATGCACAAAAAACACTGATGCCACTCCGCTAATAATAAAACCAGCAATTATGATGAGGTGAACTAATTTAAATGCCAGCAGGTTCTTTCTCACAAAAACCATCAATGCCATTATGAGCAATACCGCAATTGATATCAGGGTTTCTGTTCCAGTATATAACTGGTAATTTGTTCCATAACCCAGCTCTTTCCACATCACCACCATATAATTATCCCGTATGTCTCTCATGATGGTAAGAAAAAAATAACTGACCACCATAAGTGTAATGCCCCATAAAAATTTACGCACCAGTTTCTTTCTTTCATTACCATCCATTGGTAACCGTTCTGCCCTTTCCTCTATATCGTCTTTATCGGGTAATGGAATTTTCTCCAGTAAAAAAATGAAGAGGCCGAATGGAATAATAAAACCAGCACCGGTTACAAATGGCAACCAGTAATCGCTTATAGCAAATAAATCTTTTAACCACAAGGCAGCAGAGCGGGTAAACCCTCCTGCAAATATGAAACTAACCGCCATTAATGCGCCAATAAAATCGGTTGCTTTTCTTCCTTCCACATAACTGAAAACAATGCCCCACATAAAGCCTAAGGAAAAACCATTGATGAGCATGCAAATAAAACCAAATGGAGGCGGTACAACCGCTAAGAAAAATAAAGCGAGCCACGAAACAATAATGAGCAACAAAGCTGTTTTCCAGCGGGAAGTTCTTTTTAGCTCAGCAATCAGTTTTACTCCGTAAAATTTACTGAGCATATAACCAATTACCTGGCTGATGATGAGTAAGGTGGAATAAGATATGCCGGCAAAACTGATACCTTCAAAACTTACCACGGTGAATGGCTTTCGAAAGGCATATACACTGGTATAGGTTAAAAAGGCAATAATGGCTGCATAGAGTGCAGCCGCTATTTGTTTTGTTTTTATAGAATATAGTAATGAAATATTCAATGCTTATTGTTCGAGGATGGCGGGCAACTCCGCCAGGCTGTCAATAATAAAATCGGGATTGTATTCCTGCAATTGTTCCCGTGTATAGGCGCCGGTAGTTACACTGATCACTAATCCGCAACCGGCATTTTGGCCTTCTATCACATCCACTTCCGTATCACCTACTTTGGCAATAGCTTTTGAATCTTTTATGTTTAATACTGATTTGATTTTTTGGATCATGAAAGGATGTGGTCGTCCGTAAGGGACCTCATCACTGGAGATCACATAATCAATCAGCTTATTATCATCCCAGCCGATCTTTTTTAAAATGGTATTGGTAATAGCCTGTGTAAAACCGGTGTTGAGGGCAATCTTAATTCCATTCTTCTTTAACTGCAGAAAAGTTTCTTCCGCAAAAGGCAGTGGTGTAAGAGTTGCATCCTGCTCATAAAAATGGATCATGTCATTGGTAAACGAAAAATGTACATCAGTTATCAGCCTTTCATTATCCTTTTGTGCAGGATAATATTTTTCCAGTAACATTTTAATGGCATCCACTTTTCGGTAACCCATTACATTGTTTACGCCTTCTTCAGGAACGGGGTACCCTGACTGTTCAAATGCTTTTAAAAAAGATTCCTTTACATTTCCTTTATCTGTTACGGTTGTGCCGGCAATGTCAAATACTACTAATTCAATTTCCATATATACAGTTTAATAAAACACTACTTTTTCTTTTGATTGGCGTTGCAGGTATGCGGTCATCATCGCTTTATATTTCTCTAAGTCCGGCAAAGGTTTTTTCAGCTCTTTAGCTGCTTCATCAATTCGGCGCATTTCTATCATCATTGGAAACAACATATCTTTTTCAAATAACAATGCTTCCTGCTCTTCCATTTTTCCTCCCTGGTAGCTTAATGTTATCTTACTGGCTTCACTTAGTTGTTCATAATATTCAGGATATTTCCAGGTGAGGTAACGTTTGGCATCCACATGTCCCTGCACCAGCTTTATTAACCTTGGCGAGAAACCACGGGCTTTTAAAAAATCACCACCAACTTTTTCATGATTCATCGTACCATAACCATTCATTCCATTTTCTCCAAAGGAAGAAACACAGATATGTCCTATATCGTGCAGGAATGCTGCCAGTATCATTTCTTCATAATACTCTCCTTCTTCGGCCAACTGTGCAGATTGACACATATGTTCTAATTGCGTTACTTTTTCACCGGCATACTCCTCACCACCATGTGTTTCGTAGAGTGAAAAAATTTCCTCTACTATTGCTTCAATTGTTCTTTCCGTCATAAAAATTTTTTTATTACAAATTGTTTTTCAAACTGAGGATATTTTAGTGATAGCCCTGGCTGCAAAACTTTTTTCAATTGAAAAAAGCCATGAGCATCCTGAAATTTTTACCAGGTAATAATTTTGAGCAAAATAAAAGCCCGTATGTGAACGGGCTCTTAAGCAAAGATTATGTTATCGTTAACGTAAGCGATCAATCATCATCATCTTTATCGTTATCCACCAGCTTTACAAAGGCACTTCTTCTGGGTGCAGGCATTTTACTATTCTCACCTTTTACTGCTTTCCATATTACTTCGCTGAACAGTAAATCAGGCACACGGTCTTCTTTACTAAAGTCGAAGGTGGCACTCAGTTTGGCACTGGTAGTATGTTTCGTGTTTACTTCTGTAATATCAATTTGTGCTGGTATAGAAGTATAGGAAGTAAAATCAGGCGTGGAAGTAAAACATCTCCACATAGGTGTGGCGGCTGCATCATACTGGCTCATGGGTGGCATTCCTAATATCAATTCCATTGTTCTTAACATGGAAGAAGTGGAGTACATAGTATGATCCACAAATTTTCTTTTTACATACGGACCAACCACATAAGCCGGACTGCGGTGTGCATCCACATGATCAGGGCCGTTTTGTGCATCGTCTTCTAATATAAACACCACACTTTCTTTCCATACGGAGCTATGCGATAAATAGTCAATAAACATTCCCACACCCCAATCATTATCGGCCACATGTGCAAATGGTGTGGGCCTTCCAATACTTAATCCTTCTGTATGATCATTGATGATCCTTAATGTACTCAAACGTGGCAATGCATTTGCAGCCACTAATGAATCAAAATCTCTTTTCCATTGATTAGCTCTAGTTGTATCTCTCACTCTTTGATCCCAGCTTGTATAATAAGGGCAAAAATGATTTTCCAGCACGGGAATATTTGCTTTATAATCATCAGCAAACTCACCATAAGTTCTGTAAGTAACACCAGATCTTTTGCAATGATCCCATATAAATCCTTTGGGCGGATTAGCAATGGCCCTATTCCCTTCTGCATCATAACTGCCACCACGGCCACCATAATCCGTAGGCCAGGTCTTTTCTAAATAGTCAACCGAGTTGGCTGCCATACTCCAGTTATGTCCATCCGCACTTACCTCAGCATCCACATAAAAATTATCAAGCAATACATAATCTCTTGCGAGTTTATGCTGGTTGGGAGTAATTTTTTCTCCAAACAATACCAAACTCGTATCACCATTGCCTTCGGGAATATCTCCAAGCACCTGGTCATAAGTCCTGTTTTCTTTTATAATGTAGAAAACATATTTGATAGGTGAAGGATCTCCCACCTTCATTGGAATGGGATTACCCTTTACTCCTTCGGCATTCAATTCTTTTTCCTTGGTGTAGGGTGTATTTTTATAAACAGTTTTGGAATAGGCAGCAAGCGTTTTTTCATTTGGTTCATCAATGATGCTCATGGTTCCCTTCATTAACCCGCCAATATATTGCGTACCTTCTTCATCTTCATTATCTGCCTGCTGAAATTTTACTTTTTGTTTTTTCCCAACAGGATTTGGCCCGTTGGGATTGGCAAAAGACTGAAAACCTTTTCCATTTGCCACAAATATTTTCTTATTCACCACCTCCACATTAGTAGGGTACCAGCCAACAGGAATAAATCCTTTGGAATGACTTTTACCCGGTATACTTACATCAAACACTGCAAGGCTATTATTATCGGCATTGGCGATGTACAATGTTTTTTCATTGGCAGATAATGCCAGTCCATTAGCAGCAGAGCCAATGGGAGCATCCGGGTATAATGCAGTATTCAATACTTCAAGCACTTTTCTTTGCTTGATATCAATCACAGAAACACTGTTATCATTGGCGTTTGCCACATACAAATACTTTCCTGTTTTTGAGAGGAGCAATTCATTGGGATTATCACCCACTCCCACTTCCTCTTTTATTGCCTGCCGTTTTACATCATAAATCAATACTTTATCGCCACCCCACAACGAAACATACAATTCTTTTTTATCGGGAGATAATAAACAGGCATAAGATTCAGCACCTAATGAAATTTGTTGTATTATTTTTTTAGTTGCTAAATCCACTATATAAAGTGAATTGTTTTCTTTTGTAACCACATACATTCTTTTGGCTGCATCATCAATCTCAATTCCGGCCGGAGAAATTTTATTGGGCCATCTATCGCCCAGCTTTATGCTATCAGTCAATTTTAATTTATTATTGATAATGGCATATTTTAAAATCCAGTTATCATTGCCGCCGCTGGCATACAAATATTTTTCATCGGCACTGAACTTTAAACCATACCATGATTTTGGTATCACCACTTTATCCAGCATTTTTTCAGTAAAGGGATTGATGAGCTGGATACTTTGTACACTTTGCCCGTTATTGGTAACAGCGATCAGCTTTTTACTTTTTGAAACAGCAAGCAAATTGTTTTTGATATAACTGAATATCTTCTTTTTGTTCTCCACCAGGCTTTACATCCGGGCTGATGACCGCCATCCATATTTCATGTGCATCTTCAATCTTTTCACCATGATGCTGCCAGTTGGCTTTTATTTTATCACCTCTTCCATGATCACAGGTGATGATTAAAGTGCTTTTATCTTTGTATTGATTTATTGATTGCACTGTCTTCCACAAATCAGCGATCATGGCATCTTCTGCATGGGCACTTTTTAAATACTGGTCGTACATACCGGCATGGGCAAAATCATCTGTTTCATCAAAAGCTATGTACAATACCTTTGGTTTATATTTTTTCAAATATTCACGGGCAGCAAAATAAGTGAATACATCCGGCCTGACTCCTATAGGCCTTGTAGTTAAAAATTGCATGTCATTAATGAGTTTCAGTTCCGGTGTATTAAAGTGCAATGAATCCACATCGGCATTTACATATACACCACTTCGCTTTGCATTTAAAATATAAGGAAACACATCCCATGTTGAGAAAGCTGCTACTTTACCAGTGAACCCCTTTTGTTTATTGATAAACTCCAGCACATTTTCATTTTTATTCAAAATTTTATCGTTGGAGTTTACAGCCGTATCAGGGTAACCGGTAAATATTTCATTATAACCGGGATAAGAAAACCAGTAAGGATTGGCATTATCAACATTGTTATTGTATTTACGGTTGCCAAACAAACTTCCTTTCGTCTCAACTGTTGACCAAAGAAAAGGAAACAATTTCTTTCTTCTTTCCTCCACTGTTTCTGCCCAAAAATTATTTTTCATTTCTTCTTTATCCCTTGTAAAAACACTGTCATTCATTAACGCAGGGTCAACCCCTTTAAATACTTCATGCCAGCGCATACCATCCAGTGTAACAATAATTACATTTTCAGTAACCGGTTTCTTTTGTGCGAATACGACTGCACTTATTAATAAACTTATTATTGGCAGATATAAATATTTCATAACTGATTTTTAAATTGGTGAGTTTAAGATAAAGGCGGGCCTGGAAAAGCCCGCCGTGTTGAATAACTGCGATTATATAAAGTAAACGGCAACTATTTTATGATCCACATAGCAGCATTGATATCGTCGCTGCCTCCGTACTGGGATTGTACTGCGGTTTTATAATTATCCGCATTTACACTTCTTTCGTTAGATGGATATTGAAAACGTTTTGGGATGATACCACCATTTCCTGTACCCGGACCAGCGCTAAAAACGGGAATCCCGGTTCTTCTCCATTGGTAATATGCCTGCAACCCGGAATTACGGGCATAAGCCAAATATTTTTGTGTGAGTATCTGGCTTAGTCCGTCTGTGTTATTACCCTTGTATTTTACCAAAGGCTGATTGAAATAATCATTGTACTGGAAGGTAATATTATAAACCACATTTCCTGAACCATCATTATTTCTGAATACAACCTGGTTAGAGCCATCCTTAATACCATAAAACTCAAACATTGCTTTAACACCATTTTGATACCAGCTTTCAGCATTACCACTAACCCATCCACGATTGATTGCTTCCGCTATACAAAAACATACTTCAGGATAACTTATTATAAAAGTTGGTTCAGCTGTAAAGGTTGTATAAAAATGATTGTAATTGTATAAAGAAAGTTTACCTGCCGCCGAGAGTGCCGCCATAGAACTTAAGTCCTGGCCTGAGGGTGCACCTGCAAAAGAATTAAAATCAGTATCTGCATAACCAAGACCCCTTGCAGGCTCTGCCACTACCATAGCTCTTAAATCATGTAAAGAAGATAAAGTATTTAACCAGGTTGCTGCAATATTTAATCTTCCTGCATTATTGCCATAGTTGGATGGATTGTCAGGGTAATAATTGTACTGTGCGTTATAAACATATTGAAGGTTATCGGCATTGCTGGTAAATAAGGGATAATTTTTAGGGTTACCAACGATTGCAGAAAACTGTGCTGCAATATTCAAATCAGCATCTGCTGCTTTTTTACTTAATTCGATTAATACCCGCAGCTTATAACTGTTCACCACTTTTTGCCATTCCACCAGCGCATCTCTGCCATTATTGCCGGCATATAATCCATTAGCAGCTTCTTTATAATAAAAGTCGCCGGAAAATTCAAGGAAACCATTGGCCAGTAAATTATTCAGTAACAAATTTGCGGAGTCAAGCCACAACAAAGATTGTTTGAAAATTTGTTTTTGCGAATCGTATTTAGGTGAAGTATTCCCAACTCCTTTCAACGCATCCGTCATGGGGAGATCACCTACTTTCTCCGTCATATTCACAAAGAAGAATGCCCGGAAGAATAAACCCAGTGCGTGGTAAGGATTATTATCCGTACCGGTTGCTTTCTTTGCCTGTGCTTCCATGGCCACTACATTATTTAATGTACCGTAATTAAGACTGGCACTGCCGCTCCAGTATTTATTATCGCCATAATAAGTATAGTTGGAGCAAATAAACTGACCGGCTTTGTCTTCCCAGTCGCCCGGTGCTACTACCATATCATGTAGAACCGAACGAAGGATAACACCCGGCGGTACAGACTGTGGTAAATTTTTATTTAGAGAATTCTCTTCAAATTTTTTACTGCAACCAGTAGCTATGATGAGCATAACAACAGTTGCCAATATGGACGATTGAAACAGTTTCATAATTATTTTATTGAAAGTTTTATCAATTAAATTATCAGAACACAATATTTATATTAATACCATAACTCCTGGTAGTTGGGGTTTGCAGATTATATTCCCGGCTGATACCATTAAATATATCCCTGCCCGGGTACTGATCCACATCTATATCTTTAAATGCTTTAGGGAAGAAGTATAAAAGATTACGGCCTACCAATGAAACATCTACTTTGGAAATAAATGTTTTTGACAAAAGTTTGGCTGGCAATGAATAGGTGATCACTACTTCTCTGAGTTTTGCGTATGTTTTACTAACCATGGTATGCTGCGGATCGTTATAAAAACTGCTTACATAATCCTGGATCCAGTACGTAGCTGTTTTATTGGGAGTGAACTGCAAACTTTTATTATTAGTAAATACTCCGGTTACCGGATCGTATTGAATATTGCTGCTGCCGCCAACAACCTGTACCCCATCTCTTCCTAACATCGGTGTTCCATCTGCATTATATGCACCTTTATAACCCGGATCACCCCAATGTTGTGATTCATACAAACGGGCAGCGCCAATTACTCCTTCAGTAGTATTAGCACCACGGCCACCTTCTGTCAGCTTACGCAATACACGGTCCTGTATTTTTCCACCCACCATACCGTCAAACTGGAAGGAGAAGCTGAATGATTTATACGTAAACTTATTATGAATACCCCATGACCAGTCTGGATCAGCATGACCTAAATATTGCGCTTTAGGTAAATAGATGGGGAAACCAGATTCATCATGAATGACTTTACCATCTGGTGTCATTGCTTCAAAAGAACCAAACAACTGATCAACACGATCACCGATATGATAAGGATAACCTGTACCATTTGATACTTCTGTTACACCGCCGGCAAATGAAGAGAATACTTCTTTATACGTTGCCCAGTTAAGCATCACCTCCCAATTGAAGTTTTTACCGATTACAGGCGTACCTGTAACTGAAACTTCTCCTCCGGTTCTCTTAGTAGTTCCGCCATTTGTGGTGAAGTAACTTAAACCACTTGCTTCCGAAATAGATTGATTATAAATTTTAGGACCGTCTTTATAGGTGAAATGAGTGGCACTCAATCCCAACCGATTCTTCAAAAAGCGGATATCAAATCCATATTCATAGTTTGATCTTGAAGTGGGTTTGATACCCGGATCAATAGTATAATTAGGAGAAGCAGCACCTATCTTGTTATCATATGTTGGGTAGGTAGCAAAAGGTGGTGCTGCCAGTTGATAGTTTGGTCCATCATACGGGGTATAATAACCATTGCCATAACCAACAGGGCTTCCCACTCCTAAGCTTTGAAAAGCTGCACCTGCATACGGACTGGTACCTCCGTCTTTTACATTTACAAAAGCTCCTCTTACTTTCAGAAAAGAAATAACGTCGGGTAATTTCACATAATCAGAAATAACAGAGCTTGCTGAAACCGACGGATAGAAATAAGCATTCTTACTGGTTGGTAATGCAGAGCTTTTATCAACCCTTCCTGTTGTAGAAACAGTAAAGTATTTTTTGTAAGTGAGGTCAACTGAATAATAAGCACTCAGCATTAATAAATCAGATCCGAAAGAATAAGAGCGAATTGGTTTTAATGTGTTGAGGAAAGTGTACACATTAGGAACAATGAGCTGATCGGTACTGGTGAAACTGGATGTGAATTTCATATTTCGCATTGAGCCACCACCTGTAGCATTAATTGTTAAACCACTGTTGAGCACATTTGTTTTATTATAACGAACCAGTGCTTCTGTATTATTCTCCCACAAATCACGACGGTCTTCCCGGTAGTTACCATGGTTATGTTCATCCCCATATGGATGAGCAGAGAAAGGCATTTTTTCAGTACGCAATAAATTATACGTAGTGATATTAGAACGGGCCATTACATCCAGGTTCTTATTGATTTTATAATTCAGCGCTACCCATCCGTACAAATCATTTTTATAATGACCACGCAGCCATTCATAACTCATAAAATATGGGTTATGATAACGCTTATACTCAACAAAGTTTGACTGAACGCCTTCTTTACCGGGCTGCCAGTAGTTTACAATGTTGGGATCTTTTACGTTCCAGTCGGCACCTGTCCATATATCTATATTATATATGATACTATTGGGACCATACACCACATCAGGAGTATTTTTAGTGAACTGGCGATTGTAGTTAATATTGGCTTCCACTTTAAACTTATCGCTCACATCATAACTACCAATCAGGTTCATGTTAAGTGTATTCAGGTTGGTGTTGGGTGTAATACCTCTTTGGTATCCGTCTGAAACCGACATCCGTACACTGGAACGATCATTAATAGCAGCGAAACTGATATTGTTATTGGTTAATATACCTGACTGTAAAAAGTTCTGCAGGTTATCTTTTCCCCTGGATACCCATGGAGTAGGTTCAATATTACCGAAGAATTTAGAGCCATCGGCAAAAGTGGTAACATAGGTTTTAGTAGGATCATATTTTCCATCGTACTGAGGTAACAATAATCCTGCATCCATTCGTGGGCCCCACACGTCGTAATCTTTATCATTCACACCAGAACCCGTTCCATTACTATTATAGTCGCCAAAAGCATACTTCTGATAGTCGCCACCGCCATACTCATTCTGCACTTTAGGAATGGCTATAAATCCTTTATTGATTTGTGTACTGCTGTTGAATTCAACGGTGAAGCCTTTATTGTTCTTTTTACCTCTTTTAGTAGTAATAAGTATCGCACCGTTGATCCCCCTGCTTCCGTATAGTGCAGCCGCAGTTGGTCCTTTTAATACTGTATAGGTTTCAATATCATCGGGACTGATATTCCAGGTGTCTGAATTAATAGGAATACCATCCACTACATAAAAGTTCAATGGAGATCCTCTCAATAAAACTGTGGGAGAAGCTAATAGCTCCTGGTTGATCCCTACATTAAGCCCCGCTACTTTTCCCACCAGTCCATTTACAGGGTTGGGTTCTCTTGCTTTTAATAATTCACTCCCTTTAACTTCCTGGATGGAATAGCCGAGGCGTTTGGTTTCTTTTTTAATACCCAATGCCGTCACCACCACCTCATTTAATAATTTGCTATCTGTTTCAACTATTACTGTTATCTCTTCATTAATATCAGTAACAGTAATTTCCGTTGTTTTAATACCCACACCAGATACAATTAATATATCCTGTGGCTTTGTTTTAATACTAAATTTTCCATCTGCTCCTGTCAGAGTAGTTTGTTTGGTCCCTTTTAAGGTAACACTTGCTGAAGCAACAGGTGTTTGGTCAACTTTTGATATCACTTTACCGCTTAGCAATTGTTGAGCTGAGGCAGTAAAGGAAATCATCACGGTCAACAGGAATAAGGATGTTATCCTGCTAATGGTCTGGCTTTTTCTCATAAACATGTTGATTAATAATTGAAGAAATATTGACTCTGCAAAATTTAACAACCTGTTTAACGATTACATTACTGAATGATTAGGGAATGATAAAGAAAATGTGATGGAATTATTACCAGTGTAAAAGGTTACAATTAATTTATAGTTGCGTAACAATTAGATTAATTAGCTGCTTTTTCTTTATACCGTTTAAAATGTACAGGTAAAAAGAATTAACGCTTCTCCATATAACAGGGGATTTTAAAACGGATGCACCTTACATGCCTACCGCATCTGTTATGTTTTAAACAGGTTATTTTTTTCAGTTGATTTTAAAGTATGTAAAGGCAGCCATTGTGCTGCCTTTTTAATTACCGGTACCGGAGCTGGTTAAAAACTTAACATTGGAATTGTTAAGTGATTATTATTTTTAGGTTACTTATTTAAAAACTACAGATATGACAGAGACCATTGTGCCAATACCGGCATCATTAAAAGAAAAAAAACTCCGCAAAGCAATTGAGGAGCGGCTGGCGATAACTTTATTAGAATACAGGCCAATACTGGGTGATAAAAAATTTGATAACCGCATTAAAAAAGTCGGGAAGTTGTTTGCTGAAGATATTATTAGGTTGTCCTCCTCCGGAAAAAAGAAAAATAAGAAAGTTAAAACAGCTCCTGCTGATAAGTAACTGTTGTTTATTACTCATCCGTTTTAATCATCCCGCCAATGCGGGATGATTTTTTTTACTTACCATTAGCATTACATTAAAATAATATTTGCATAACAGGGTGTTCATCATGTGTTAATAACTGTTTTACAACTTTGTGAAACTTTCGTCTCCTTGAACAAACGAACACCAGAAGTAATCATCATCTCCGATGTACACCTTGGCACATTTGGTTGCAGGGCAAAAGAGTTATCTCACTATTTATCTTCCGTTAAACCAAAAATACTGGTGCTTAACGGCGACATCATTGATATCTGGCAATTCAACAAACGCTACTGGCCTAAGAGCCATATGCAGATCATTAAGCAGCTGACGGAGATGATATTAGATGGTGTGGAAGTGCATTATATCACTGGCAACCATGATGAGATGCTCCGCAAGTTCACCGGTTTTAAAATGGCCAACCTCTCCATCAGCAATAAGCTGATGCTTACACTTGATGGAAAAAAGTGCTGGATCTTTCATGGCGATGTATTTGATGTTACAATGAAGCATTCAAAATGGCTGGCTAAACTCGGTGCTATAGGATATGATACGCTGATCCTGCTGAATGCGCTGATCAATTATGGGGCACAAAAATTTGGAAGTGGTAAAATATCCTTGTCCAAAAAGATAAAAAATTCAGTTAAGTCAGCCGTTGCTTTCATCAATAATTTTGAAGATACTGCCGCAGGTATTGCCATTGATAAAGGATACGATTATGTCATCTGCGGGCATATACACCAGCCTGCCAACAGAATTATCAATAATCATAAAGGACAAACTACTTATCTCAACTCCGGCGACTGGATAGAAAACCTCACCGCACTTGAATATGAAAATGGTAACTGGACCATTTATCATTATAACGAAAAAGAAATGGAGACCACCGCAGTATACGCCACTTGTGCGTATGGAACGGCACATTACAACACACAACAATTGTTTAATAACCTGGTAAAAGAATTTGAATTATTACCTGTATAAATCAATATTATGAAAGTACTGTACGCCATACAGGCCACTGGCAACGGCCACATCAGCAGGGCAAGAGAAATTGTACCGTTACTGCAGCAAAAATGTGAGCTCGATATTCTCATCAGTGGCACACAGGCAGATGTTGATCTACCCTTTGCTGTTAAGTTTCGTTTTAAAGGCATCAGTCTTATTTATAATAATAAAGGAGCATTGTCCTTATTAAAAACTGCAGGGCAATTAAAGCTGAAGCAAATAAAAAAAGAAATAGCACAATTACCTGTGGAAGAATATGATTTAGTGATAAACGATTTTGAACCCATTTCTGCCTGGGCCTGCAAAATGAAAAAAATTCCCTGTATATCATTAAGCCACCAGGCTGCGGTAGCCAATAAATTTTCCCCTAAACCCAGGGTAAAAGATTTAGCCGGAGAACTGGTTTTAAGATACTTCGCCCCCTGCCAGGAAAAATTTGGTTTTCATTTTCAGCAATACGACGAAAATATTTTTAGCCCGGTTATCCGTTCACAAATAAGAAATGCCACTATACAAAACGGAAATCATTATACAGTTTATCTTCCCAGTTATCATCACACATATTTATTAAAACAACTCAGCCGTTACAAAAATGCTTACTGGCATATTTTTACAAGAGATATAAAAGAAGCATTAAAGATTGGGAATTGCTATATATGCCCCATACAAAATGAAAACTTTATTGAAAGCATGGCCGGCAGCAAAGGTGTTTTATGCGGAGCAGGTTTTGAAGGACCCGCAGAGGCTTTGTATTTAAAAAAGAAACTGATGGTAATACCTATTGCCGGGCAATATGAACAGCACTGTAATGCTGAAGCACTTAAAAGAATGGGTATTCCGGTAATAAAACATCTTTCAAAGAAATACCACGTATTCATACAAAATTGGATCAATGAAGAAAGTCATATTAAAATCGACTTTCCTGATATTACCGAATCAATCATTGATTTAATTATTGAAAAATATCTCTTCGTAAAAAGTAATTTCCCCGGAATTATCAGAAACATATACACAACTAAAAAAGCATCCTGAAAACCATTACCTATTTAACATTAAAAAAGAAAACTCCGTAAGACTACGGAGTTTTTTATTAACTGACATGAGAAAATGCTGATTGACTATTTCAGCAACGAACATGATAAAAACCGGTAATTCCCCCAAAAGATATTATAAACTGCTTTTTCATTTTTTACTCCGCAAAACTCAAGAAGCTATTTAAACAAATGATTACGGCACAGTAAATGAATTGTTATATAAATGAGGTAAGAAACCGGCCGGGATATTTCACCACAGACCACCCACAAAAAAAACACCCCATAAGACTATGGGGCGGAGAATACTTGCTTAAGGAAAACTATGAACGATATAATGGCGTTCGGGCATAAAAGTCGTCATTAGATATTAATTGAATATTAAGCCATGATGAAGGAATGATTAATAAAAAAAATCCCGCCAGTTGGCGGGACAATGGTTTCTTGCTTAAGGAAAACCATGAACAGTCTTTGCGTTTATTATTGAGGAAATCTTGTCCAGCCTTTATACCATGTATCACCGGCACCTACAGCTCCACGATAAGTAACGGCAGTAAAACCGGTTAATTTTGGATCGGAATAATCAATACCGGCATTTAATACTGCTGCACCGGAAGTTGGAGTAAAATCAGGAGCGGTGTAATTAAACGGAGCAGTATATCCTGCATCAGCGGTATTGGTTAACGTTGAATTTTTAAACGCAGGTGTGTTATACCAGTTTGTAAGATCTGTGATCGTCCAGCCGGTAGGAGCGGAACCGCTGGCACTATATTTTAACGGCGTAGTACTTCCTGCAATAATATTACCTGCCCATTTCAATGTATTATCTGTTGTAATGTTTAAATCAGTTGGTCTTCCAGTTGACGCATCAATTAATAAACCTGTAGGCCAGCCTAAAAAAACGGAGTTGATTACAGACTGAGAAGAGTTACGACGAATCTGCGCCCCATTCCGGAATAAAGCATTGCCTAGGTTATTTAAATTTTGACGTGGTCCCACCAGCGTCATGTTTGCAAATACCGCCATTGTTTTTGGTGCGAGTGTTGAACCAGATGCATCATTATCACTTTCAAAACCATTACTGCCACTTACATCTGCAATAGCAGAATCACGGATACCAATACCAAACTGTACTTTACCGCTAAAGCCGTTGTCTGTATCAAATTCATCATCCAGTCCTTTGTATGCAATTAAGTGGTCGCAATTTACCGTACCACCAAACCATTCAAAACTATCATCTGCAGCATAAATAACCTGTACATAAGAAATTTTTGTACCACGGCCTATGGCATACATGCTTAAACCGTTCAGTTCCTTATCAGGTAAAAAAGCATAACCGGCGTATTCAATACGTACAAATTGTAAGGTACCGCTGTTATCATTATCATCAGCGCCACCATATAAACCATATCCATCACCATTATTAATACCACCTTCTGCTTCGCCTAATCCTGCTGTACCGTTAAAGCTGGCGTTTGTTTTAGCACGGCCTAATAACACCACACCACCCCAGTCGCCCGGTTTGGCATTGGTTCCTTCACTGCTGGTGAAAACAATAGGCTTGTCAACAGTTCCCTTTGCTTCAATACGGCTTCCTCTTGTGATAACTAATGTACCTCTTGATGATTTATCGCCGGTAATAGTTGTACCCGGCTCTATTGTTAATACTGCTCCGTCCGTAACATATACGATACCACGCAGAGAATATGTTTTTCCTGTTTTTAACGTTAGGTCGCTTTTAATATATCCTGATAATATAGTGTTCTCGGTAGTTGGCGGCGTTACCGTAGTACCACCATCCATTTCAATTTTACGGCAGGAGGTAATTACCAGTGAACCTAATAAAGCCAGCGCAATTATTCTTTTCATAAACCTGTTTTTAATATTTAAAGATTTTAATGTTTGTTATTATTTAAAATTGTATGCAAAGGATATACTTATGTTTGAACCGTAAACTCTTCTGATAGCTGTAACATCTCTTGTGGCGATAGGGTCACTGCTGTTCTTATCGTATTTTTTATTGCCATTGAGATCATGATAGAAATAAGCTGTTTGATTTAATAAATCAGAAAGGTTTAGTTTGATCTCCCCTTTTTGTTTGAGTATTTTCCTGGAAAGTTGCAGGTCAAGAACAGACCTTGGGTTTTCCCAAATTTCAGGAACACCCACACCGGTTGCCTGGTTAATATTTCCTACAAAAAGGATCCTTCGTCCGATGCGGTTAAATAACAGCGTGGAAGTAAGTCCTAATTTTTCTACATCATATTGTAACCCGAGATTGATCAGGTAAGGACTTTGTCCCTGCATGGGACGATCGAGGTTTAACCCTTTTACACGATTATAGATGTAACTGATATTACCATTTACCGTGAAATTTTTCAGCGTTCTGCTGAAATCAAGTTTTTTTCTAAACTCAACTTCTGCTCCATAGCTATCAGCTTTATCAGCATTCTGAAAATTGAAGGTGTTACTGCTTCCTGCACCGGATACATTGAAGTATAATTCAATTGGCTTTTGAAAATTTTTATAAAACAACCCCACTGTAAACAACTCACCTGCCCTGGGATAAATTTCATAACGCAGATCAGCATTGGTGATCTTTGTCCGTTGTAATTCTTTTTTACCAATTACAGTAGCCCCTAATTCAAAATCATAAAAAGCAAAATCACTCAGTTCACGAAACTCCGGCCGCACCACTGTTTGTGACCCGGATAAACGAAGATTGGTTCTGCCGTTAATTTTATAAGTGATATTAATTCCCGGCAACCAGTCTCCTACTTTTGAATATACATGTCTTGGGTCAGATGTTTTTAAACTTCCTACAATCTGGTCAAAGTTTTCATAACGTATGCCCCATACGGCACGTATTTTTTCAGTAAACTGGTTATCCAACTGAATAAATCCCGCATTTAAAATCGTATTAGCAAGATAGCGGTACTGAATACCTTCTAATTCTCCAAATACCACTCCCCCATCCTGACCAGTGATATTTTCGGGTGCAAAAATCTGGTTTGCCGGTAACTTAACCAGTCTGCCGCTGTTATCTCTTTCAATTTGATAATAGAAAGGTCTGCTGTCAAACAAACGGTCTTTTACCTGTATGGAGTAACCCGCTTTTACCGTTTGTTTGTTTTCAAAAGCAACAAATGTTTTGCTGAGATCACCACCTGCATTATAGATATAGTCATTTAAGAAACTGAAAAAACGGCTGCCTGATTTTTGTGAATTACCACCGGCTAACAAAGCAAGGTAGGGGGCACCAGGCTGTGTTTCATCCTGGTAATATTGCAGTCTTCGCTGGTCTGGTATATACTGATCAAGAATATTAAAACTTCCAAACCATTTTAATTTCAATCCACCAAAAGCAAGATTATGTTCTCCTAATAACTGTGTATTGAAAAAAGTATTTTGTTTAAACCCGAGTTCTGTTGCACGGATATTGGTACCGGTTCCGCCACCTAAGATATAATCTAACCCGGTTCTGTTATTAACATAATCGCTGGTATTGATGTTTAAAATATTTTTAAACGATACTTTATTGTTTGCATTAAACTGCACTGTAAAATTTGCTAACAAACCGGCCAGTACATCCTGGCTGTATTTTTCGTTGTGATAAGAAAAATCTTCTTTAGACCCGGCGCCCGGCACAAATAAATTATCAAATGGAGTAAATTTATTGCTCCTGTTATAAGTTAATGCAAGAATGCCGCCTGTCTTTTTTCCAAACACTTTGGTGTTAAAACCTCCGCTTAGTTGAAGAGAAG
The DNA here is from genome assembly GCA_016185185.1 of Sphingobacteriales bacterium. Lineage (GTDB taxonomy): Bacteria > Bacteroidota > Bacteroidia > Chitinophagales > Chitinophagaceae > AWTP1-9. The sequence goes on from JACPOD010000094.1 coordinate 50,348, forward strand.
TATTTAAAGGTGCGTTCCCTTTATCTGCGGTCCATATATTTTTAAATTGTCTTCCTACTTCTGCCTGTTGCAACTGATCATAAGAGGCATACTTTCCTTTTAAAGGCATTGTAGCCGGCAATCCCCTGAAACCATCATCCAGGCCCAACCAATCCAGCTTGCCGCCTTTATAAGTATAAAAATCTTTCCCGATGGTTTGTGTATTAAAACCGGTACCGATTTGAATATTAAAAAATCCTTTCGCCGGAATGTCTTTTGTATTAACCTGCACCAATCCACCTGCCCATTCACCCGGTAATTCCGGAATGAAGGCTTTATTCATAATGATATTATCGATCATCGCAGCGGGAAAAATATCAAAGCTGAATGTTTTTCTATCGGGCTCTGTACTGCTTAATAAAATTCCATTCAGCATGGCCTGGTTATAGCGATCTGCCAAACCACGTACTACTAAATATTTCCCATCCTGTACGGAGGTGCCCGGAACCCGTTTTAATACTTCGCCAGTATTTTTATCCGGTGAGCGGCGTATCGCTTCTGCGCTGATGACCTGTGCTACTACCGGGGAGGTACGCTGAAAAGTAATTAAGGCGTTGGTGGTTTCCTTTTTGGCTGTTGACCGTACCACTACTTCGGTTTCTGTTTTAGTAGCTGTTTCCATTGTAATATCCAGGTAAGTAATTTTATTGGCAACAGCCTCTACTTCGGATACCTCTTTTATTTTATATCCAACAGAACTAAGCTTAATGGTGTATTTTTTACCAACTGTAAGTGTAAGAATAAAACGTCCCTCCACATCTGTGGCGATTCCCGATTTTAAACCATCAATTACTACTGAAACACCCGCAACAGGATTTCCAGATTTTGCATCTGTAACCTTCCCTTCTATTTTAGCGGTTTGCGCAACTACAATAAATGATAAGAATGTAAAAAATAACAGTGCAAGTATCCTTTTCATCTGTCGGTTAATTTTGACGCAAAGGAACTGCTGCTATGTTGTGGTAATGTTACGGGAGTGTAAAGGAATTGTTTCCTTAATGTTAAGCCAATGTTACCTGTTTTATATTTTAAAACCTAAACTGGAGCCGGCAGGTAAACACATTATCTTTTACATCGGATGTATACCCGGCCAAACTGGTTTTTTCATTGTTAATTATTTCATACCACAAAACCAGTTTAAGGTTTTCATTAATATAGTTAGTATAACCAAACCCTAATGTGGAATATTTAATATTAGTGGCATTAACGTTATTATTGTTACCAATAGCTTTTCCGCCAATTTTTGTATTGGGATCGTACCAATCGTATTTAATTCCTATTTGATGATGGGGATTTACAATATTGGTAAGAAAATAAAAATAAGCTCCGTTAAACTGGCGAACATAAACAGATTCTTTTAACAATGTGCCTGGTGTTTCGGAAGTAGAAGAAGAAGCACTTTGTGTACCCCACCAATATTCAGTTCTCAATTCCGTAGCACCTGCATTTGTTTTAATTTTTAACTGTGCATCTGCTTCATAATATTTACGGGGAGCCTTGCTATCGGCATTAGCGCCGGATTTAATTCCTGTAAAAGTGTTACCAGTCATTGAATAACGGGAAGAATCTTTTTGAATCCATCCACCCTGCAAGGTTCCAATAGCTGCCGACAACGTAAGTTGTTTATTTAAATTAAGTGGCTTTAAGGCAATGCGGCTTATAATATCTTTATAACTGTCATAATCCGTTGTGCCTGTTAATCCCTGTCCGTTAAATACTCCTAAGTCCCATCGAAAATATCTTAAGGGATGATTTTTTTTTCTTGGTTCAAAACTGATCATTGCACCCAGGTCCCTCTCCGTCTTCATTAAAATTTGAGACATTCTTCCTCTTTCCGGGGATTCACGGTCAGATGATGAAAGATTTAGTTCATACCCAAAGGGCCGGGCAAACATTCCAATGGTCCCTGAAAAATTCTGGAATTTATTTTCATAAAATCTCCCCCAAAAATCACGGATAAAAACACCTCTTTCTGTTCCATCAAACTGAAAAACAAATTGAAGCTGTGGTTGATTACTGTTGTTAAAACGGGCATAATCAAAACGCAACCGACCCCGGCGCAGCATAAAACGGTTGTTGGCATCTGCGGCGAAATCACCACCGTTAAAACTTTTAGCCCCTTTGGTTTGAATGGCCTGGAACTGGGGTTGTATATACCCGCTAATCCGAACATGGTCAAACTTTTTATAAAGGCTGAGAAACCCTTTACCCATTTCTTTTGTGGTATCAATCATATCCATCAAAAACTGGGACTTACCTGCACTTGAAATTAATGCGAATGCAATGGCCAGCAGGGCCTTGCGGAGTAGATTGTTCATATTTTTTCCTTAAGCGCTGCAAAGGTGTAATAAATTCATATTACGTCTGTGTTAAGAAATTATTACCAATTTAAAGATGGATATGTAAACCCGGCAAAAACCTAAACTTTGCGCAAAATTTTAAATTATGATTGCGAGTACTTTTTTAAAAATCTTTTTACCTAAAGACAAGGTATTTTACCAGTTATTCGAAGATGTGGCATCCATGCTTGTAAAAATGGGTGAAAAATTAAAAGAAGTAGTTAATGAACCGGATTTTGATACAAGAGCAAAACTTATCCAGGAAATTGAAGATATGGAACATGTGAATGATGATCTTACTCATAAAATTTTTACAGAGCTTGGCAAAAATTTTATAACACCGTTTGACAGGGAAGATATCCACTACCTCGCCACATCATTAGATGACATCGCAGATTATATATATGCATCAGCTAAAAAAATAAACTTCTACAGGGTTAACCCCAACGAGATTGGTATTCAAAAAATGGCAGACCTTATAGCAAACGGCTGCGTACAGGTACACCGAGCAGTAGTGGAGTTACGTAACATGAAAAATATGCGCCAGATAACTGATGCCCTTGTTGCTATCAACAGTATAGAAAACCAGGGGGATGATATTTTTGATATGAGTATTGAAAAACTTTTTGCCAGCGAACCCGATGCAAAAGAGGTAATTAAGAAAAGGGAAATTTACCAGGTAATGGAAATAGTTACCGATAAGTGTGAAGATGCGGCCAATGTTATTGAATCGATTATTGTAAAATACGCATAAGATAATTTGCAGCAAGCATTGAAAATGGCATTTCCCAATCCACAAATTTCCTGATTTTCAACTTTACAAAATGAGTTTCATTGTTATCATCATCATACTTGCCTTAGTGTTTGATTATATTAATGGTTTTCATGATGCCGCCAATTCTATTGCCACTGTTGTATCTACCAAGGTACTTACACCGTTTCAGGCAGTACTGTGGGCAGCTCTCTTTAATTTTCTGGCTTTCTTTATATTTAAAGACCACGGAGTAGCCAATACAATTGCTAAAACAGTAAAGCAGGATTTTATTACACTGCCAGTAATTTTTTCCGGATTAATTGCAGCAATTGGCTGGAACCTTTTTACCTGGTGGTTCGGCATTCCTTCTTCATCTTCTCATACATTAATTGGGGGTTTTGCGGGGGCAGCCATAGCACATGCTAAAACTTTTGATTCAGTAAATGCAGAACCGGTTCTTAAAACTGCCAGTTTTATTTTATTGGCACCGTTAATAGGAATGATAATAGCCTATATCATTTCAATATGGTTTATTAACTCGTTTCAAAAAGGTGTTCTTCCTAAAATTATTTCATTACTTATTCTTATACTTATCGCTGTTTTTTTAAAATACAATCTTGAGTTTAATCCTGAAAAATTAAAATCACACTATGAGACTTATTTGTTTAAAGTGATTTTTTATTCCTCTAATTTTAAATGGATTTTACTGGCATTTATTTTAAGTGTGATGGCCTTCTTTTCTCTTTTTCTCAGCACACTTAATGCGCACAGGGCGAACCTTTGGTTTAAAAAATTACAGCTTGTTTCTTCAGCAGCCTTCAGCATCGGGCATGGTGGTAATGATGCCCAAAAAGTAATGGGTATTATTACAGCTGCATTAATTGCTAATGGGAATATCAGTCGTTTTGAAGAAATGCCTATATGGGTACCCCTGGCATGCTACACTGCTATTGCAGTTGGAACGATGAGCGGAGGATGGAAGATTGTAAAAACCATGGGCACACGTATTACAAAAGTAACCCCTTTTGAAGGGGTGGCGGCAGAAACTGCAGGAGCTATTGCTTTGTTTACATGCGAAAATTTAAAAATTCCTGTAAGTACAACTCATACTATAACGGGCGCCATTATTGGTGTAGGCGCTACTAAAAGATTAAGTGCCGTACGCTGGGGTGTTACCACCAATCTGTTATGGGCATGGATACTTACCATCCCTGTGAGCGGTATATTAGCTGCTGTAGTATACTGGATCGTTTCTTTGTTTCTTTAATTTGCTAACTTCCCATATATAAAGCGGATGATGTTTTTCATCCGTTTTTTTTATTCATCTTTGTCCCAAACAAAGCACTTATGAAGGGAATTATTCTTGCTGGTGGTTCAGGTACCCGGTTACATCCAATCACTTTTGCCATCAGCAAACAGATCATGCCCATATATGATAAGCCGATGATCTATTATCCGCTAAGTACATTAATGATGGCGGGTATAAAAGATATATTGATCATTTCTACTCCGCATGATTTACCACACTTTAAAAGATTGTTTGGTGAGGGGAAACAACTGGGAATAAATTTTTCTTATGCAGAACAGTCTGTACCCAATGGCTTGGCACAGGCATTTGTAATTGGTGCTGATTTTATTGGAAAGGATAATGTGGCATTAGTGCTTGGCGATAATATTTTTTATGGGGCCGGGCTGGGAAGAATCTTGTCTGAAAACACCAAACCAGATGGCGGAATCATTTATGCCTATCATGTAAGTGACCCCGAGCGATACGGAGTAGTGGAGTTTGATAAAAACATGACAGCTATTTCTATTGAAGAAAAACCGGCAATGCCAAAAAGTAATTATGCTGTTCCTGGTTTATATTTCTACGATAATGAAGTGGTGGAAATTGCTAAAAATCTTCAACCCTCCCCAAGAGGTGAATATGAAATTACAGATGTGAACAAAGAATATTTAAAGAGAGGCAAACTAAAAGTATCCGTTTTAGACAGGGGGACTGCCTGGTTAGATACCGGTACTTTTGATTCACTCATGCAGGCATCGCTGTTTGTACAGGTAATAGAACAACGGCAGGGAATAAAAATTGCCTGTATTGAAGAGATTGCTTACCGCAAAGGTTTCATCAGCAAAGACCAATTGATGGAAATGGCCCAGTCTCTTTTAAAGAGCGGCTATGGTCAATACCTCATAAATATTATTAACGAACAAAATTAAAATTCTCCGCCAGCTGGCGGACCAGGGGCATGAGTAAAATACTGGTTACAGGAGGATGTGGTTATATCGGTTCACACACCATTATTGATCTGGTGGAAAATGGCTATGAAGTGATTTCGGTTGATAATAATTCCCGTTCTTCTTCTAAAGTACTGAAAGGTGTTGAAAAGATCATTGGTAAAAAAATAAAAAACTATAAAGTGGACCTGTGTGATTATAACGACACACATGCCATCTTTATGGAGAACGATGATATTATAGGCATTATTCATTTTGCGGCTTATAAATCAGTAAGTGAATCAGTAGATAAACCACTGATGTATTTTGAAAACAACCTCACCTCTTTAATTAACCTGTTAAAATGTGTGGAAGAATTTGATGTACCTTATTTTGTTTTCTCTTCTTCCTGCACGGTTTATGGTAACCCGGATGAAATTCCTGTAACAGAATTAACCCTACCAAAGCCTGCCGCTTCGCCTTATGGTTATACCAAGCAAATGGGTGAGCAAATAGTAAGTGAGTTCATCAAAAGTTTTCATGCCAACGCTATATTGCTCCGTTATTTTAACCCGGTAGGCGCACATCCCTCTAACTGGATTGGAGAGATGCCGATTGGTCGCCCTGCCAATCTTGTTCCTGCCATCACACAAACGGCTATTGGCAAATTAAAAAGTATGCAGGTACATGGTACTGATTATCCAACGAGGGACGGAACCTGCCTGCGTGACTTTATACATGTATGTGATATTGCCCATGCACATACACTTGCCTTAAATTACCTGATCGGCAAAAAAAATAAGGCTGCCTGCGAAGTATATAATCTTGGAACCGGAAATGGTGTAACCGTATTAGAGGTAATAAAAGCATTTGAAAAAGTAAGCGGTGTTAAATTAAATTATACCCTCGGCGAAAGAAGAACCGGCGATGTAATTGCTATTTATGCCAACAATGATAAAGCCAGTAAAGAATTAAGCTGGCACACCAAATATTCTTTAGAGGATATGATGCGTACCGCCTGGGATTGGGAACAACATTTGGAAGAAGATGAAACTTTATATGGTGAGCAGAAGGCGGGGGATAACTAGCTGTCAGACCGGGACGGTCAGACAGTTAGTTACATTTGTCAAATAACCAACATATCTTCTTACCAACATATCTCAAAAGTAATTTCTAAGTAGAATAACCATACAGGCAATCTGCACAAATCCCAGATAATTTTCTTCGTAGTAATCAAATCTTGTTTGGCATCTTCTAAATGGCTGTATCCATGCAAAGAGGCGTTCTACTTTCCATCTTCTTTTGTATCTCCTTAACTGCCTTCCGTCCTGTGTTGCTTTTTTAACACGGTTTTTTTTGTGCGGCGCTATCATTTTTATTTTTCCCTTTCGCAAATTTTTATCTAATGGGTCG
>JACPOD010000095.1 GCA_016185185.1 Sphingobacteriales bacterium
CCATTGAAAAAATTGAAGACTCTTCGGCAGATGAACTGGAAGCACTTATTAATTTGGTACAGCCTGGTTATTATAGTCCGGGTACAAAACTTATGGGCGAGTACTACGGCATCCGGCAGGACGGAAAATTAGTAGCCGCTGCTGGTGAACGAATTTGTTTGGCTGAGTTTACCGAAGTAAGCGGTGTGGTCACGCATCCTGAATTTACAGGCAAAAAATATGCGCAGCAACTGGTATCATATGTTGCTAATAAAAATTTTAATGCCGGGTTAATTCCGTATTTACATGTGGCAGAAACAAATGAAAGGGCAATTAAATTGTATGAATATCTTGGCTTTATTATCCGAAGGAAAATAGATGTATTTAAAATAAAAAAACAAAACACTTTTTAAATTTCTTTCTCCATTATTATAAACTCCAATGCTGTTTTTGGCAAACCAAATTTGGGATCATTCGCCGGAAAGGGTTTTCGTTCACCAGTATTTTTATATACATGCCGTTCATACCAGGCGATTAATTCTTTGCGTACAGAAATAACAGACATATATATTTTAGAACAACCAATTTCTTTTGCATAGGCTTCGCTTGCTGTCAATAATTTTTTACCCACGCCACCACCCTGTAATTCCGGGTTTACGGTAAGCATGCCTAAATAAAGTTTGTCCGTATGCAATTGAAGATTAACACAACCCACCAATTCATTGTTTTCATTGGTATATTTTAGCATTACCGAATCTTTTTTAGTAAGCAGTTCCGTTAGCGAATCATCATCTGTTCTTATACCCCCCAATAAATCCGCTTCGGTGGTCCAACCTTTTTTTGAGGATTCACCCCTGTAAGCAGCGTTTACTAAACGGTTTAATTCCGGAATATCAGCCAGGGAGGCTTTAGTTATTGCCATGGGTTATTTAACCTTTTCTTTTTTTGGAATAGAATTAACTACCAGCTCATAGGAATGATCTATCATTTGTTTGAGTTGTTTGGAATTAAGGGTTCCGTCAACCATAATCGTATTCCAGTGTTTTTTATTCATGTGGTAGCCGGGGAGCACACAACTATATTCTTCCCTTAGCTCAACCGCCCAATCGGGATCACATTTAACATTAAAACGCATTTCATCAGTATCAAGCGGTATTAATAAAAAAGCTTTACCCTTCACCTTAAACACCAATACATCCGGACCAAACGGAAGACCCTCGGTCGTGTCTTTCTTTTGTAAGCAATAATCTCTTATCAATTCAACGTCCATCATTTAACTTTTGGCACAAGTTAAAAAGCTTTTGAATTGAAAAATAATACAGGGTAAATTTGTTTTTTAAAAAAGAATAAAAAATATATGAACCGAAGTTTTAATACTGTAGTTTTTGATTTGGGAGGTGTATTGATTGACTGGAAACCAGAATATGTTTACCGCACCATTTTTAATACAGAAGAAGAGGTACAATGGTTTTTACAAAATATTACTACTTCTGACTGGAACGAAGAACAGGATGGCGGCAAACCTTTAGCACAAGCAACAGAGGAACTGATAAAAAAATTTCCCGAACAAGAATTGAATATCCGGGCTTTTTATGATAGATGGGAAGAGATGCTGGTTGGGCCCATTCAGGAAACTGTTGAAGTGTTCCGGGATTTGAGAAACAACACCAACCATAAAATATATGCCCTTACTAACTGGAGTGGAGAAACATTTCCTGTAGCATTAAAAAAGTTTGATTTTTTACACTGGTTTGATGGAAGACTGGTTTCCGGAGAGGAAAAGACACGAAAACCATTTATCGATATTTATCAAAAACTGATTAACCGGTTTAGTATTGACCCCCATACTACAATTTACATTGATGATAATAAGCGAAATCTTTATCCGGCAGCGGAACTGGGGATGCACACGATACATTTTACATCTCCGGGGCAGCTGCGCAATGAGCTTAAATCCATAGCGGTACTTTAATAAACACCTGTTAAAGAAAATATAAGAAGTTGTTTGACGTTATTACACGGTATTCTCTTTGCTTAATAAATATACAGGAGGAAACCACATATGACCGTTAAATCTACACTCACATCAGCCCTTGCTGTACTTATTGTTTTAGTTTCATGCCGCGGCAGTAAAAATTTTTCTGCCAGCGGAACAAATGATGAAATCGTTTACAAAGCCGTTAAATTTTTAAATAAGCGTCCGGAAGATGCATATGCATTGGGAGAACTAAAATTTAATTACCAGCAGGCAGTAAAAAATCACGAAGAAAAAATAAACACCTGGCGAAACAGCAGCGATATTGAACGCTGGGATAAAATTATAGGGGAGCTCAGTTCCTTACAGGGTCTTTATGATGCCATCAATACTTCGGGAACATTGTTGAGAGCAACAAAAGCGCAGAGTTACTTTAATGCAATATCAGTAGCCAAAGACAGCGCAGCAGATGAATATTACCAATACGGGCTTACATATATTGATAAAGAAGGGAGAGACAATATGAAGGAGGCCTATTACGTTTTTAAAAAAGCGGATCAATATAAAAACGGGTTTAAAAACAGCCGCCAAAAAATGAAAGAGGCTTTTGATAAAAGTATTATTAATGTGGTGATCAATCCCGTACACGACGATAATTTTTTTGCCAACAACTGGAGCAACAGAGGTTTTGGGTATAACAGGGAATACCTTCAACAAACGTTAATCAGAGACCTCGGAGGAGATAACAGTAATTCAAATCCCGCCCGGTTTTATACTGACTGGGACGCAAGAAGAAAAAATATCAGCCCCGATTGGATTGTAGATTTGACCTGGCAGAATATTTATGTTCCCCGCCCGGTAGAAAGCAACTATAGCAGGAACCGCACAAAGAAAATAGAAATTGGAAAAGACACCAGCGGAAGACCAATATACCAAACCGTATATGCTACAGTAAGAATTTCCCGGCTGTCGTATAATGCTAATGGAGATATGGAATACCAGGTAACAGATGCTAAGCAAAATAAAAGCATAGAGTGGAACAGGGTGCCGGCCAGTGTAAGCTGGCAGGATGAATATGCCACATATACCGGCGACAGCAGGGCACTGGATTCAAGCGACTGGAATTTGATCAATAACAATAATCGTGGCCAACAATATAATACTAATGATGAAGTGCTAAATGAATTAACCAAGAGGGTGTATTATGATATCAGAAACAGGTTGCAGCAAATCACAGCCTGGTAATTTGATTATTTGAATAGCTGGTAAACAATAAAACTAAGCAGGTAAGCCAGCCCCGTCATATAAAACAATTGAAAGATGGGCCATTTCCATGTTCTTGTTTCCCGTTTTACAACTGCCAGTGTGCTCATACACTGCATGGCCAGTACATAAAATATCATTAAGGATAGTCCGGTAGCAAGCGTATAAACTTTTGTTCCGTCTGATTTAACTGCAGACTGCATTTTTTGCCGCAAAGTAGCGTCTGTTTCGTCAGCATCTCCTACAGAATACAGTGTTGCCATGGTGCCCACAAAAACTTCTCTCGCCGCAAAGGATGTTATTAAAGCAATACCAATCTTCCAGTCATAACCCAGTGGATGTATTGCCGGCTCTATACTTCTGCCCAATAAACCGGCATAAGAATTTTCTAATAGCAGCGCTTTCTTTTCTTTATTTAGTTCTGCGGTTCTGGATGGTTCCTGTTGTATTCTTTGATCATATTGTTGTGTTATCTGGCTCATTTTATTTTTTGGTCCAAAAGAGCTCAATGCCCACAGCAACATACTGATCATCATTATCACCTTTCCGGCATCAAACACAAAAATCTTTGCCTTTTCCACCATCGTTACAATTACATTTTTCCACCGTGGCGGACGATATAATGGCAATTCTAAAATGAAAAAACTTTTCTCTTTAATTTTTATTATTTGTTTCATCACATACGAAACAAGAAGGGCCATAATCAATCCCAGCAAATACAGGCCCATCATAACCAGACCCTGTAAACTTAAAAATCCAAAAAAGTAAGTATTGGGAATTACCAAAGAAATTAATATTGTAAAAACGGGCAACCTGGCACTGCAACTCATTAATGGTGTAATAAGAATTGTAAGCAACCGTTCTTTTTTATTTTCAATATTACGGGCACTCATAATTGCTGGTACTGCACAGGCAAAGCCACTAATCATTGGCATAACGCTTTTTCCATTCAACCCTACTTTACGCATTATTCTGTCCGTAAGAAAGCTGATGCGGGCCATATAGCCGCTGTCTTCTAATAATGTAATTAATCCAAACAGTATCATTATCTGCGGTACAAAAACCAATATCCCGCTTAGTCCGGCCAAAATCCCATTAATAAACAAATCGCTCCACCACGCCTGGGGCAGCCACGAAGAAAACCAGTTGGCAGATTTTGCAAAACTCCACTCAATGCCATTCATAGGAAACTGAGCAAACCAAAACACACTTTGAAACAACAGGAACAATACACTCAGCAAAATAATATAACCCCACACACGGTGCAGGAACACATTATCCAGCCGGTCGGCTATAATTTGTTTTTGTTTAGGATCTGGTTCTTTAACCGACTGCTGCATTACGGTTTTAATGCGCTGGTATCGTTGCAGAATTTCTTCCGCCTGAACTTTGGTATGATTAAAGTTGTTGTTTTTTTCAACCGATTCAATTTTGTCCTGCAGCTCATTACTCAACGCAAAAGATTCGTGATTGATTAAATAATGCACCGCCCGGTAATCACTCAACCCAGGCACCAGGTTTTTAACGCCCTCAATGGCCTCTCCGGCCAAACCTGTAGTAACAATAAAATCTCTCGAAGGAGCGGAGTATAATTGCAGGGTGCTGGCAATTGCTTTTTTTAACGATGCAATGCCTTTGTTTTTTCTTGGGTTTACAGGAACAATTGCCACACCCAGCTCTCTTTCCATTTCCTGTACATCAATTTCAATTCCCTTTTGTTTGGCAATATCCTGCATGGTCAACGCCACCACGGTGGGAACTTTCAGATCTATTATCTGCGAAGCAAATAACAGGTTTCTTTTAAGGTTACTGGCATCTGCTACCAGCACCACAAGCCCGGGTTTTACTTCATTATCCTGACCCATCAGTACCCGGTATGCCACCCACTCATCTTCCCTCCTGGGATACAAACTATAGGTGCCCGGCAAATCAATGATGGTAGCAGTAATTCCCGGCGTAATGGCACACTGCCCGGTTTTTTTATCAACCGTAACACCCGGAAAATTGCCAACCTTTTGGTTTAGTCCTGTAAGGGAATTAAATAGTGATGTTTTACCACTATTGGGGTTGCCCACAAGGGCTATTTGTATACTATTTGCTGTTGTTTCCAAAATAAGATTGCAAAGGTAACACGCAATAAGAGGCGGTGTTTGCGAAATGGGTAATTTATACAAGGGGCAATATTCCTGTACAAAAAGCGCATAAGCGGCAGCATTAAGACAGTAATAATATAACCCTTAAAAAATATTTATTAATCACATCATCTGTTTTCAGGTATTACCTTTGTTTCAGTTAAAGAAACACCAAGCATAATATGAAACAAATTGTTTTTGGCTTTTTATTTTTTACTTCACTAGTATCCTTTTCACAAAAATTAAAGAAAAACGACAAGCTGGTAATTGCGGCCATCCAGCAGCATGTACAATTTTTAGCCGATGATAAATTAGAGGGCAGAAGAACTGGTACCAACGGAGAAAAGCTGGCATCAGAATATATCATTAACCAGTTTAAAACAAACGGCCTTCAACCCCGCGGAGATAAAGGAACATATATTCAGGAGTTTGAAGTAAATGACGGAAAAACGATTAATCCTTCCACGCATTTATTGATTAATACAGAAGAACTGAAGTGTGAAAAAGATTTTTTCCCCATGGTTTATTCTGCCTGTACTTCAGTAGAAGCGACAGTTACACCCGCCTTGCAGGAAAGTAATTCACCGTGGTTTTATGATGTAAAAGAACTGATGGAAGAAAATAAAAACAACCCGCATTTTGATTTACCGGCGGCATTATATGAAAAGGCGGGAACATTAATGAAGCAGGGAGCAACAGCGTTATTTGTCTATAACAGCACTTCAACTGACGACGGAATTAAGTACAATAAGAAAGACAAATCAGCAGCGTTAAATATTCCGGTTCTTTATATTACTAATGAGGCCCGCAAAAAGATAATGCCAGACGAATCGTCAACCTATGATATAAAAATAAAAGTTGACATCAGTGAAAAGAAGCGTTGGGGGCACAACGTTGTTGGGTTTATTGATAATGGTGCTGCCACAACCGTTGTTCTTGGTGCCCACTACGATCATTTGGGTTATGGTGAAGATGGCAATTCAAGAAACACAGGGACCCCCGCTATTCACAACGGGGCAGATGATAATGCCAGCGGAACAGCAGCATTGCTTGAGTTGTCTAAATTAATTCCGGGTTCAAAACTTAAAAGCAACAACTATCTCTTTATTGCATTTTCAGGAGAAGAATTAGGATTGTATGGTTCAAAACATTTTACCGATAACCCAACCGTTGATTTAAAAAAAGTGAATTATATGGTGAATATGGATATGGTGGGAAGGCTGAACGACAGTTCAAAAATTACTGTTGGTGGGTATGGCACTTCTCCGTATTGGGGAGAATTATTTTCATTCGTTAAAGACAAAAATTTAACTGTAAAATTTGATTCATCCGGCACAGGCCCCAGCGACCACACTTCTTTTTACAGAAAAGATATTCCTGTATTATTCTTTTTTACCGGCACCCATAGCGATTATCATAAACCCAGTGATGATGCTGATAAAATAAACTATATGGGTGAATTTAATGTGGTGAAATATATTTATAAAGTAATTGAAGAGACCAATACCAGGGGCAAACTTGCTTTTACTAAAACAAGGGAGCAGCAAATGGTTCGTTCCAGCTTTACTGTATCACTTGGTATCATGCCGGATTATACATATGCCGGCTCCGGAGTTAGAGTGGATGGCGTGAGCGAGGGTAAACTTGCCCAGCGGTTGGGAATAAAACCCGGTGATGTAATTACTCAGCTCGGCGATATTAAATTTACGGATGTTACATCCTATATGCAGGCGCTTGGAAAATTTAAAAAAGGGGATAGCTCAAAAGTAAAATTGAAAAGAGGTACCCGGGAGCTGGAATTTGATGTAATTTTCTGATGAAGGATTTTAAAAATGGCCACACTTAAATTAAGAATAGATAATGATGCACTCGCCGAAGAGTTTTTTGACGGTACAAGATTGCTGGGGATAGTGGCGCCTGTTAAAGATTATCAGTTCTGCTGGCAGTTAAACCAGGTATTGCGTTTTGATTTCAGGATAAGTAATGATTTGGAAATACAACTCAGCAAAAAGAACAGGAAATATTTTTTCTCCATTTACAAATTCAAAGAGAGAAACACGTCCATTGTACATTATTTATATAATAACCAGTTTGATGGAGAATATTTACTACCCGAGTTCAAGCATTTAGATTTTTTGTGGTTGATTAGTGGCGAAGAAGCTGATGATACAATGGTTGGCTTTCTCCAGCAATCTATCAAAGCCATCAATGGTGTTCAGTTAGTAATGGAATTATCAACCGACAAGATTAAAAACAAGCAACATTTAATCTTCTAATTTTCAAATTTTCAAATTAGATTTATGTGGGAACAAAAAAACAACACACTCTACAGGAAATTTGAATTCAGCAATTTTAGTGAGGCGTTTGCTTTTATGACAAGAGTGGCTATTGAAGCAGAGAAAATGAACCACCACCCGCTCTGGACCAATGTTTGGAACAGGGTGGAGATATGGCTTTCCACGCATGATGCCGGGGATGTTGTTACAGATAAAGACCGAAAGCTGGCCGAAAAGATCGATGCGTTATTATAAGGTTATTTAATAAACGTAAACCATTTTTGATACAAATCCCCAACTACTGGTAATGGCTTTTCTTCTCCATTAATGGCAGAAATTAGTCCCATAATCCAAAGGATAAAGCAAACAATGGCAACAACAGGGATCAGCAGGCCGCCAACACCCAGGGTAACCACTGCGAGTATCATTGCAACAATGTAGAGAGCAAACCAGGTTACCATAATGCCAAAAGCCTGTCGTAAATGGAAAACGGCCAGAGAAGATTTTACTTGTGCATTACTGTGCTGTACCAGAGCAACGATCCAGCCAATGAGGGTTATGTATGATAACCACGCAATCGTTTTGGCATCCATAATTGTTAATTGTTTTGGTTAATGATATGCCTAAGATAATTATTGTAAATGCTACCAACAAGCTATTTTACCCACACCCTTTTTTCACCGGCTTCAATGATCTTTCCAACAGGAACAGTAAACATATCCAATCCGGATGATTGCAACAATTTTTTTACTTCTTCTATTCCGTCTTCCCGAACAGCAATTAATAAACCTCCGCTTGTTTGCGGGTCGGCCAGCAATGCTTTTTGATAAGCCGTTACCGGACCAATTTTATCACCATAACTAGCCCAGTTTCGGTTTGTTCCACCGGGAACAGAGCCGGCATCCACATAATATTTCATATCATTAATAATAACAGGGACTTTATCAAAATATATTTCTGCACTTACACCACTTCCTTCGGCCATTTCAGTTAGGTGACCAAGGAGACCAAAGCCAGTAACATCGGTCATAGAAGTTACAGCAGCTATTTTTCCCAAAGCGGCTCCAATTTTATTTAACTGCATCATTTGCTTCGCAGCGATTGTTCTGTGTTCTTCTTTCAATAATGCTTTCTTTTCAGCAGTTGTTAAAATACCCACCCCAAGCGGCTTGGATAAAAATAAATAGTTGCCGACCTGCGCCGTATTGTTTTGTTTTAAATTTTTAATATCAACTAATCCGTTCACCGCTAAACCAAAGATTGGCTCTGGCGAATCTATGCTATGGCCGCCGGCTAGTGGAATACCCGCTTCTTTGCAAACAGAACGGCCGCCTTCAATTATTTTTTGGGCTAAAGATGCCGGAAGTTTATCAACCGGCCAGCCCAGTATAGCAATGGCTAAAACAGGATTGCCCCCCATAGCATAAACATCGCTTATGGAATTAGTGGCGGCAATTCTTCCAAAATCAAAAGGGTCGTCAACAATAGGCATAAAAAAATCAGTAGTAGAAATTAATGCGCTGCCATTTCCAAGATCATATACGGCAGCATCATCTTTGCTATGATTTCCCACTAACAATTTATCATTATCGGGCATGCTGATATTGCTTTGAAGTATTTCGTCCAGCACTTTAGGAGAAATTTTACAACCACAACCAGCGCCATGCGAATACTGTGTCAGTTTTATTTCATTTAGTTTTTCAATCATCATTAAAAAGTTTAGGCAAATTTTTCCATTTGCAACGAGGCAATTATTTGTTTGGCGTTCATATTCCCGTCAACAAATTCACAGGAAATTTTATTGAGCAGCGTTTCAAGATTATCTCTGTTGAGCAAACCTTTGGTGTACTGTTTATCGTAATATTTTAATAGCACTTCAAAACAGGCAGAAATATTATCTTCCAGTAAATAATTAATAGCCATTTTTGTTTCTAATCCACCCAGTCTTTTTTTAATACGGATAATGGCATTCACCATTTTTTCTTTATCCAGCTTTCCATATTCTGTCACTATATGTTTTAACCTTTCTTCAAAAGGAATATTCATAAAGAAAATCGTGGATTGCCGCATAGTAAGCCATAAAGGTTGAGGAATATTAACCAGGCCAAGACGCTGGCTTTCATCTTCAAGCCAGACAGGAGAATTTGATTGTTGATTTAATTCAACAGCTAATAAATTCTCAAACATTTCCTGCGAAGGCTGGGCAGGCATACCAATGGCACCAAAAGCAGAACCCTTATGATTGGCCAATCCTTCCAGATCTACAACCTTCTCTCCCATTTTTTCCAACGCACCCAACACATACGTTTTACCAGAGCCGGTATAGCCACCCAGAATTCTAAAACGAAAAGGTTTATCGAATGTATTGATTACTCTTCTTCGAAAAACCTTATAGCCGCCTACAAGTGTATACACTTCAAAGCCATACAAATCTAATAGCCACGCAACGCCTGCGCTTCGCATACCCCCACGCCAGCAGTGAACAATGATTTTTTTGCTTGTTAGTTGTTCGGCGGACGATGAATTGCGACTAACAATTTCTTCCGCTTGTTCCACCATTCTGCGCATTTTCGGTCCAAAAAAATCTAACCCAACTTTTATAGCAGCTTCACGGCTTTGTTGTTTGTATGTGGTGCCAACAATTTTTCTTTCTTCATCAGTAAACAAGGGCAAACTATGTGCACCCGGAATGTGTGCATGATGATATTCCCCCGGGCTTCTTACATCAAGTACAGGAATTGATTTATATAATTCTAAAAATGCATCAAGATCTATGCGCTTAACGGCCATAGATGCAATTTAATAAAAGAAGCAGACGGAAAAGTTAAAAACGATATCCTAAAGCAAATCCCAACACCCTTGCACCATAAAAAGTTCCTTTTGCTGTTGCATTGGCCCCGGTTTTTGTGACGGTTGCGCTTACAGTATGTCCCGGTAAATAATCCTTAACATATTTTTCAATATCGTTTTTTACATCTTGTAATTCCTGGTCCGTTTTATCCGACAGATCGGTAAGGGAGTTAACATTGAGTTTGTTTGAAAACACATAAGGGCCCGCCAACCAAATGTCAAGCGAAATTTTTTGGGATAATAAATAATGGGCCCCTAATTGAATTCCCGCACCAACACCATTTTGATTTCCGGTAAAATCAATGATTATTGTTTTCGTTGGCGAGTTAAAAGTATAACGCCAGTTATCTAAATTATTTTTTTCGTACCGCAAAAAAGGAGCAATATAAAAACCATGCATAGAGCCCTTTCCTAAATAAAAACGTATTTCCGGAGAGATGGCATATCCACCAACCCTGGCGTTATTGACAAAATCAATGGCTACTCCATCAGAAAGTGTATCGAGAAAACTCTTAATGGTTGATTTAAACGGCAAGCCTGCTGAGGGTCGGAATTTAGCACCCAGCGCCAGCGATACATGATTGTTTAATGCCCTCTCATATTGAAAAGAAAAAGTTCCTGTGGTTAATGCTGATAAATTTACCTTAATAACATTCCATTCACCAGTACGCTCTACCTCCCTGGTTACTCTTTGTGCAAAAACACCCGTATTTAAAGCAAGAAGGATGAAAAGTATTCGAATTTTCATTTGAGTTAATTTTCAGATTCTTTTAAACGTATTTAAAACGGATAAATTGCCATAATTGGCAACAAAAAAGGTCGTTGATTTTTCAACGACCTTGTTTTCTCATGTAAGCAGTACTTATTTGTTCATAGTAATCAAAAACTCTTCATTGTCTTTGGTACCACGCATATGTTTTAATAAGAGATTTAAGGCTTCTTCACTGTTCATGTCCGCCAGGTGATTACGCATTACCCACATTTTTTGTAATACGTCTTTGTCAAGCAATAAATCTTCCCGACGGGTAGAAGAACCTGTTAAGTCAATAGCAGGGAACAGGCGGCGATTAGCCAATCTTCTATCAAGCAACAACTCCATATTACCGGTTCCTTTAAATTCTTCAAAGATCACTTCATCCATCTTGCTGCCTGTTTCAATCAGCGCCGTAGCCAATATTGTTAACGAACCACCATTCTCAATTTTACGGGCTGCACCAAAAAACTGTTTTGGTTTTTGCATAGCGTTTGCTTCCACACCACCACTTAACACTTTACCACTGGCTGGAGCAACGGTATTATGTGCACGGGCCAAACGGGTGATAGAATCTAACAGTATCATTACATCGTGTCCGCATTCCACCAAACGTTTTGCTTTGGCTAATGCCATGTTTGAAACCTTAACGTGTTTCTCGGCAGGTTCATCAAATGTAGAAGCAATAACCTCTGCTTTTACACTGCGTTCCATATCCGTAACCTCTTCCGGTCTTTCATCTACCAGTACCACCATTAAATAAACTTCGGGATGATTAGCAGCAATAGCATTTGCCACTTCTTTCAGCAACATGGTTTTACCCACTTTAGGTTGCGCCACAATTAATCCACGCTGTCCCTTACCAATAGGAGTAAACAAATCCATCAACCTTGTTGAGTAGTTGTTGGATGTTGTATATAAATTCATTTTTTCATAAGGAAACAGTGGTGTGAGATAATCAAACGGAACACGATCACGAACTTCATCCGGACGTTTACCGTTGATAGTATCAACCTTTAGTAAAGCAAAATATTTCTCTCCTTCTTTTGGGGGGCGAACTGCACCAAATACCGTATCGCCAGTTTTTAAACCAAATAATTTTATTTGTGAGGGAGAAACATATATATCATCGGGAGAAGAAAGATAATTATAATCGCTGCTGCGCAGGAAACCATATCCATCGGGCATCATTTCCAACACGCCCTCACCCATTATTACACCATCAAATTCAATATTAAATGCAGGCTCTCTTCTTTGCGGATATTGCTGACGCTGGAAATTTTGAGAATCCTGTTGCGGTTGTTGTACATTTTCTGCTGGGGCAGCTTCTTCAGCATTTGTCTCAGCTCCCTGTTCTCCTGTTGGTTGACTTTCTTCTTCCGGCAATTCTATTGGAGCAGCAGCTTTTTTAAGTAAGGGCTTTTTGGGTCTTTCGGCTGCAACAGCCTCTTCTTCTTTCTTCTTTTTTGGCAATGCTTTAGGGGCCTTGCTTTCGCTCATTACTTCTGCTTCTTCGGAGGAGTTCGCAGTGGTTGACTTTACAACACGTTTTCGTTTTTTGTCATCACCACCGGTTTTTGTTTCACTGGCCATAACAGCTTGTTTGTCGAGGATTTTATAAATCAACTCTTGTTTATCTAATTTTTTTGCGCCGGTTATTTTCAACTGCTCGGCTACGTCCAGCAGTTCAGGAACGAGCATGTCGTTCAATTGTAGGATGTCGTACATAAAATACTATGAAAGAGTTTTCTTAAGCAATCCAATCTTGTTTGTAAGAAAAATTTGTTTGATTTGTTATCTTCTGAATGGAACTGACTAAAACTGATAAGCTTGTGAGTAAGGAATAACGAACTAATCAGCCTGATTCCAGTGCAATGATACGCTTAAATGCTGAAAACCAAAAAATTTTTTGTGGAGAGTGAGGTGGGGAGTGAATTTGGGCTGATATAGGGACTATGTTACCGGCGTTCATTATTAGAGGCGTGAGAGATTAGCTGACCACTATTTTTTACAGAAAGAGTGTGTAACCCTGCTTCACCTGTGGCTCTATTTAACTTCGTTTAAAAGAGGCGCCCCTTTTTCAAATGCACTGACGTTGTTAAGGGTGGTTTGTGCTATTTGTGTCAGGGCTTCATCAGTAAAGAATCCCTGGTGGGCTGTAATTAAGACATTGGGGAAACTCATCAGTCGCATAATCACATCGTCCTGTATAACTTCCCCGCTGAGATTATTAAAAAATAATTTTTCTTCCTGTTCGTATACATCTATCCCCAAATAACCAAGCTGACCACTTTTTAAATGCTGAATGGCCGCTTTGGTGTCAATCAATGCACCACGACTGGTATTAATCAGCATTGCGCCATGTTTCATTTTTGAAAGACTTGCATCATTGATAATATGTTTGGTTTGGTCTGTTAGGGGACAATGCAGCGAAACAACGTCTGATGATTTTAATAATGAATCTAATGTTGTGTATTCAATACCTGTTTGTTTTAAAACTTCATTTTCATAAATATCATAAGCCAGTACTTTGCAACCAAAGCCCGTCATAATTTTTGCAAAAGCCGCTCCTATTTTTCCTGTACCTATAACACCAGTAGTTTTTCCATACAAATCAAAACCGGTTAATTTCCTCAATGAAAAATCGCCTTCCCTTACCCGGTTATATGCTTTATGTGTTTTGCGGTTAAGTGTCATCATTAATGCCACCGCATGTTCCGCCACAGCATGTGGTGAGTATGCAGGTACACGAACCACTTTAATATTATTCTCTTTTGCTGCTGTAAGATTTACATTATTGTAACCGGCGCAACGAAGGGCAATTAATTTAATTCCCTGCCGGGCCAATTGCGTTAAGACAATTGGATTTAATTTATCATTTACAAAAACACATACTGCCTCACAACCTGCAGCAAGGTTGGTGGTTTGTTCCTCCAATGCTGCTTCAAAAAAAACGAGTTGATGTTCCTTGTTGTATTTGTTGAAATACTCTTTGTCGTAGGAATGGGTGGAGAAGAAGGCTGTTTTCATAGAATGAAGTTAGTATAGAAAACTTTTCGCAGCTTTATTCTTTGACCAGCAGAAATTTTTTGCGGCGCCAAAAAGAATTTCTAATAATGATTTTTGCACACTTTATTAGATGAATTTTAAAATTTCTGTTTTTTAATAGAAATTTTTTACCAGTCGCTGTCCTTTTTTACTACATTATAACTTTCTACCTTGCTGATTGTTTTAAAAAAAGTAACTCACTTTTTGATAAATTGCTAATACACCACCGAATTTTGAAAATAGAAAAAACTCTTTATGAAATATAAAATCATTATTGACAATTCAGCCGAAAAAGACTTTATCAAATTTCCGGCAAGGGACATTAAGAAAATAAGTGCGGTTATTGATTCATTATCTGAAACCCCCAAACCAATTGGTATAAAAAAGTTACAAGCTTCCAGTGAAAATCTTTATAGAGTAAGGGCAGGAGATTACAGGATAATTTATGCAATTGCTGAAGAAATTAAAATAGTTAATATAAGGCGCATCCGCCATAGAAAGGATGTTTACAGAGGATTATAATTTACCGTTTTTCTTAAGTGTTCTTTTTACATCTTCCCAGTTTTTCTTAGGTTCATTCTTTCTTGATTCCGCAATCAATACATCCATTAAATCTTCAAACTCCTCTGGATTTTTGGCAATATCTTTCAAACGCACCTGAATAATCTTTTCGTTTGTTTTATCGTCCCTTAAAATTGTTACGCCTTTCATTTTCTAATGTTATAGTACAAATGTAAAAACTTTCTTCCACCCATTTGCTGGCTCCGGTAGTTAATTAATTAAGCTCAAATTCCTCTCCCATCTCTCCCGTCCCTGTTATATCTTTGCCGCTCTAAAATTGAGCTATGTTTAATACAAGAATAAAGATAAAAACCCTGCTGGCACAGGAACCGCAAAACCAGGAAGTAACTGTAATGGGCTGGGTACGTACCTTTCGTAACAACCAGTTTATAGCTTTAAATGATGGCAGCACTGGTAATAATTTACAGATAGTAGCTGAACTGGGTAAGTTTGAAGATGAATTACTCAAGCGCATTACCACAGGCGCATCTTTAAAAGTTACAGGTGTTGCAGTGCCTTCACTTGGCAAAGGACAAAAAATGGATTTAAAAGCTGAGTCCATTGAAGTACTGGGCGATAGTGATGC
>JACPOD010000018.1 GCA_016185185.1 Sphingobacteriales bacterium
TCTAAAATTTGTGATAAGAGCGGCTGTCCGGCAAAACTTCTACCTTTAACCATACGGTTTGTTTTTGTGTAGTAACTCAAACATAACCATTATGGGTGGTTCGAAAGAACTGCCCTTTTATTTATATTTTAGTCGGACAACAATGATTTTAAATTATAAAGGCCACTGTGAAAGTGGCCTTTTGTTTTTTCCCGGTATGAATTTTTAGATCCTTTACTTGGTTATTGCTTTGTTACATAAATATCAGTGTAGCTAATAGAACCATTATTATCAGTTGCCGTTGCTCTTAATTTTACCTGTGTGCCTGGAGCTATAGCAGAAAGACAACTTTGATTGGTGTTCCAAACATATTCATAAGGTGCGGTAGCATCGTTGCCAAACAGGCAATTAGATGTGCCAATGGTAAGCATAAGACTTGTGTTTTTAATGCCCACTGATGATGCGGCCGCAATTTTTACAGTTATTGTTCCTGTTACAGCGCTGCCATTGGTTGGGTAAAGAAAACTTACCGTTGGGGCCAATGTTGTACCACCGCCGGTTCTCTTTGCTAAATTTGTTTGTTGAGATGGATCAATCGTTAATGTTTCCTTTTTACAGCTTACAAAAGATACAGAAAGCAAAAGCAGGGTTGCGAATAAAACATTTGTTTTTTTCATACTAAATTGTTTATGGCAGATAAAAAAATAGAGAATAAATATAGGTGCTTATTATATTCTACAATCATGCCAGAAACAAAAAATGGGGATATCTGTTCATTACGGGTACTGTTTAGACTTTAACGGGCTGTTTCCCGTCTTTTGCAGGTGTATTGAAGTAGGTTAGATTAAAAATTATTTTAATAAAAAAGCAGGAAGAAAAATTTCTCCCTGCTTCAATCACTAAAGCAATTATGAAAATGCTTTAGTATTTATGGAATTATTGTTTGGTTACATAAATATCAGTGTAACTAATAACGCCATTGTTATCAGTTGCAGTAGCTCTTAATTTAACCTGGGCCCCCGGTGCAATGGCACCTGTACATAAGGAATTTGTATTCCAAACATATTCGTAAGGAGAGGTATTATCATTTCCAAATAAACAGTTAAAAGTGCCAACCGTTTGCATAAGGCTGGTATTTTTAATACCAATTGCTGAGCTGGCAGCAATTTGAACTGTAATAGTTCCTGTAACGGTTGCTCCATTTGTTGGGTAAATAAAACTTACAGCCGGAGCAGCAGTACCGCCACCACTTGAATTTCTTTTTCCTGTTTCCTGAGGTTGTGTAGAAGCAGTAGAAAGTGATTCTTTTTTACAGCCAATAAAAGAAAGAGTAAGAATTGTGCAGACAAGCACAAGCATGTTAATTTTTTTCATAAGACGGATTTTATAACTCTTTATAAGAGTCGGATAATTAATTTCCTCACAAGGTACTGCCAACATAATTATTTAACATTGGTAGTATCCCACGAAGGGCTTTGCAGGAAATAAAACGAATAGGTTATATTTTTATTATACAACCAGGCATTTTTTGTTCCAAAGAATCAGTCGTTTTTTCTAATTAATTAGTTATCAAACCGTTTTTTGTTCTCAATAAAATTGTTAATGTAACTTTTCAGCAAGAAATATTACCTGATTATTGTAACAGACCCATTAAGCTTAAACAAAGCCCCATCTCCGCAAATTACTTCTACAATATAGGGGTATACGCCGGTTGGCAGGTCAACACTGTTATATTGCCCATTCCAACCATCTGTTTGAGAATTGGCAGGGATATTTCTTTTATCAAATATGATCTTACCCCAGCGATCGAAAATCTGAAATGTTTTTATTGTTTGCACCCCATTACCAATAACATAAAACCAATCATTCCTTCCATCATTATTTGGTGTAAAAGCAGTTGGCAAATAAATTTTACCGCCCGAACAAAGCACAATGATATTTATCTGATCGGTTGTGGCACATCCAATGCTGTTTTTAACCTCTGCAGTATATGTTGAATTAATTACAGGTTTTGCAATTGGTGCAGGACATGTATAACAACTGAGGGTTCCTGCAGGAGAGGCAGACCATAACCATGATACAATATCGTTACTGGCGATTGGATTTAATTGTATAGATGTGCCCCCCACGATGATAGTGTCCTTACCGATATCAATGGTTGGGTAATTAAATACATTTACCTGAACAAAGGCAGTATCGTAAAAACAAAAACTGCTGTCAAATCCAATAACCTGGTAGATTGTGCTATTTGTTGGGTTTGCCAGTGGATTGCCGATAGCAGGGTTACTCAATCCATTTGCCGGTGACCATATATAATTTTCTGCACCTGTGGCGGATAGTTGCACAGATTTGCCAATACAAATACTGGCATCACCTGTTGCTGAAATGATAAATGGTTTTTTTACGCTTACAGTTATGGAATCTTTATTTGAACATAACTGGGCACTTGTTCCGGTAACATAATAGCGGATATTATTTGAAGGGGTTGATACAGGGCTGGTACAACTGGTACAACTTAAATAGGTAGCCGGAGACCACACATATGTTGCTCCTCCCGTTGGTTGAAGTGTAAAACTATTGCCTAAGCAAATAGTAGTATCATTACCTGCATCAATTGTTGGTGTTTGGTTAACAGTTACTGAAGTGCTGACGGATATAGAGCAGCCAGAGCTGTTTACCGCAGTTAAGGTTACAGGATAATTACCGGCATTGGGTAAATTAATGGGACCAGTATTTTGCTGATTTATGATTGTATTATTTATGTTCCATTGCCAGGAAATAGATGATGTGTCCGGGGCAAAAGTGCCATTCAATTGCACAGTAGCCGGGCTGCAATATGTGGTGGTACCTGATATATTTATCTGCGGACTTTTTACAACTTTTATTAAAGCTGGTTTTGTCATGGTATTTGTGCAGCCATTTGTTGTATTCACAGTGAGTGAAACTGTATAAAGTCCCGGTGCTGTATAAAAGTGCGAAGGACTTTTGATATTATTTACGGTAGTTCCATCTCCAAAATTCCATAAAATGCTTCCGATGGGATCAGATGTAAACGTTGAGTCCCTGAATTGAACTGTTCCTGCGTCACAGAACAAAGATTTATCTAAACCAAAATCTGCTTTTGCTCCAAATATTTTAATT
Source organism: Sphingobacteriales bacterium (assembly GCA_016185185.1). Lineage (GTDB taxonomy): Bacteria > Bacteroidota > Bacteroidia > Chitinophagales > Chitinophagaceae > AWTP1-9. Next base: position 3,121 of record JACPOD010000018.1, read on the forward strand.
GTATCTGCTCCAAATACAGGGGTTAAACATCCCTGGGCATCCTGCATGGTAACTTTTGGCACATAGAAACCGGGATATCCATACTGGTATTTTTGTATTGAATCGGGTGAGAATAAAGTAGAGCCATCTCCAAAATCCCAGAAATATTTTACGGGATTTGTGCTGCTTATTTTAAAATCTATTTGCTGAGGGTAGCATCCGCTTAATGGATTATAGGTAAGGACTCCTTTGGTATTACTCAGCACTGTAATTGTTTTTTTAACACTATCCACACATCCACCAGGACTTGTAGTAATTAAGGTTACAGTATAAACGCCGGGTATGCTGTATGAATATTTAGGGTTGTTGCTATTGGACACATTACCATCACCAAACTTCCAGAATACAGATTGGGAAAAATTACTGGTATTGGTAAATTGAACTTGTAACGGAGGACAAATCGTAAATGAATCACTCAGTGTAAATGATGCTTTAGGAATATCAACAGTTATATAATTTGTTTTTACCATTGAATCGGTGCAGCCAAGACTTTCAAAGCCAATTAATTTTACTTTGTATTTGCCTGTTGCAGAGTAGCTATGTGATGGGCTTATAACGCCTGAAGTAGTGCCATCACCAAAATCCCATAAATAAGTTAAACTGTTTCCAATGGATGTATTAGTGAATTTAACTGTTGCCCCCGGGCAGGATGATGTATCTGTTGAAGAAAAATCAATGGCAGTTTTAATGATATTAACAGCAATTGGATTTGAAATACTATCGCTGCACCCGAACTGATCGGTTATTTTAAGGTTTGTTATAAAAGAACCAGATTGTGTATACTTATGTGGGAACGAAATGGCCGGAAAATTTCCGGAATTACCATCCCCGAAAGTCCATAAAGCAGTAACAATAGCATTTGTTCCGTCAGTAGTACTCGTGTTATTGAAAATCACATCCTGGTTAGTACACTGAGTAGCAGGGGCAAAATTATAAGAAGCAACAGGGCCATAAACCTGTATGGGTTTTTGTGTGGTGCTGTCTTTACATCCATTAATATCCGTTACAACCAATTTTACCCAATGAGAGCCTGAAGTTGAAAAAGCATGTGTAAAATTCGTACTGGCTGAAGTAAAGCCATCACTAAAAGACCAATTATAAGCCGAAATATTTGCAGCATTACTTACTGCAGCAGTAAAAACAAAAGGATCGTTTTTGCATTTTGCATTTTTATCAATGGTAAGGCTTACACTTTCCTTTATCGCTTTTATCGTTTTTGATATGCTATTAGTACATGCTCCGTTGGTTACAGTAAGTGTAACGTTATAGGTTCCTAATACAAAAGTGTGAGAAGGATTTTGAGAGTTTGAAGTTCCCCCATCTCCAAAATCCCATGCCCAGGTGGTGGCTCCAATGGAATTGTCAGTGAATGAAATATTGCTGCCGGTGGAACAATCATAAACCACATTAAATTTTGCAACTGGCGGTAATACTGTAATATAATTAATGAGCTTAACGGAGTCTGCACATTTGTTATTGCTGGCAGTAAGCCGGATGGTAAATACGCCAGTTGTATCAAATATATGCGAAGGATTTTGTTGGGTTGAACTGGTGTTATCGCCAAAATTCCATAACCATTCATTTGGATTACCGGTTGATAAATCTGTGAACTGAACTGGTTTACCTGCACAAATGGAAAGCGGCGACGCACTAAAGTTTGGTGTGGGTTTAGTACCGGTATTTACTGCATTGGTAAGTATTAATGAATCAGTGCAACCGGTACTGGTTGTAATAAATAATTTTACTGTATATATACCTGTACTATTATACGTATGTGTTGGATTTTGTATTAGAGAAGTAGTGCCATCACCAAAATCCCATTTCCACGATGAAACAGTACCTGCGGTTATAACATTGGGAACCGGTTTAATCGTAAAGGGAATACATCCCCCAACGGGTAAGCCAGTAATAGTTATTAAAGGTTTAAAAATTTGTACATAATTAATTTGTGTAGTGGTTCCTTTACAACCAATGCTGTTTGTTACAGTTAATGAAACAGTATATTGACCTAATGACGTATATGTATGTGATGGGTTTTGTAAAGCAGATGTAGTTCCATCGCCAAAATCCCACAGCCATTGCACAGCTCCTGGTGTTGCGTCAATAAAATTTACAGTGAAGGGGGCCAAACAAGCCGCTCGTTGAGGGGCAGAAAATACAGGTACTGGTGCATTTATTACAGCAACGGGTTTAATTACGGAATCAACACAGGCGCCATAGTTATTCACCAATTTAATGGCATAGTTTCCGGTACTGGTATAAATTTTTACCGGATTCTTATTTAATGAAGTTGTTCCATCACCAAAATACCAGGTAGAAGCAGGAGGATCCGGAAGTGACGTGTTCAGAAACTTTAGTGTATCACCCAGGCAAATAGAATCTTTATATGTAAAATTTGATTGATAAGCCCCAATACTTAAAGTATTACTCTTTTTTATGGTATCTACACAACCCTGGCTACTGTTGACGATTAATTGAACAGTAAATAAATTAGCAGTGGTGTATGTATGAGATGGGTTTTGCAGAATGGAGGTTCCTCCGTCACCAAAATCCCAATTATAGCTTAAAGTACCTGGTCCTGAAGACAGGTTTGTAAATGAGATGGATTCAGGTGGCTTACAGTTAACGGGACTACTGGCAGCAAAATCAGCTTTAACACCTGTTGTAGCATTTATAAAGCTGGGTTTCACCAATAGTTTGGAACAGCCATTGCTGCTAGTTACTTTAAGTGCCACATTAAAATTTCCGGCGGTTGTATAAATTTTATAGGGGTTTTGAAGGGTTGAGGTTGTACCATCCCCAAAATCCCAGTCCCATTGAGTAATAGAACCACTGCCAACGGTAGAATTGTCCATAAACTGAACCCTTAAAGGAAAACAACCACTTACAGGTGATACTGTGCTAAAAGCCACTTGGGGTGGATTCAGGATATTTATATAATTGGATTGAATGAGGGAGTCTTTACCGGCAGCATTTACAACAATTAGTTTTACGGTATAAATACCAGGAGAAAAATAAGTAGTAGAAGGGTTTTGAAGAGTAGAGGTAACACCATTTCCCAAATCCCATTTCCAGGTAGTAGGAAAACCCGTTGATTGATCTGTAAAGCTTACTACTAAAGGGGCACATCCGGATACCGGGCTGGCTGAAAAGTTAGCCTTTGGTTGTGCGAATACTAAATTGGCCGCCAATACTAAAATCAGTACAAGCAGATTTTGACCGACAACTTTTATTCTAAATCCGGATACAGTGTAATCCCTCATAAGGTTATTGATCTTTCAAAGTTGATTTGGAATCTTATACAAATATCAAAAATTAATCCCTTCCATTCAGTTTATTCTTCATATTCAAATAGTTGAGGATTTATTTCCCCATTTTCTTCAAATAGAGCCCGGATTGGATATTGTTGCTGCCCTTAACAAAAAGACAGTTTCTCACTTATTAACGGAATAATCCACATATTTATTCAAAACCAATAAAAAGCTTTAAAGTTTTTTGTGGTTTAATTAATGGGACTTACCTTTGCCGTCCTAAAAATAAAAGGTCATAATGCCTACAATTCAGCAATTAGTACGTAAAGGACGTGAAATAATCAAGTCAAAAAGTAAGTCCAGGGCTTTGGATAGCTGCCCTTTCCGCAGGGGTGTTTGTACCCGTGTATATACCACTACACCTAAGAAGCCTAACTCTGCGCTTCGTAAAGTAGCCAAAGTTCGTTTAACGAATAAAGTAGAGGTGATCGCCTATATTCCGGGTGAAGGCCACAACTTACAGGAGCACTCCATCGTACTGGTTCGTGGGGGTCGTGTGAAGGATTTACCGGGTGTACGTTATCATATCGTAAGGGGTAGTTTGGATACTGCCGGCGTTAAAGACCGTAAGAAAAGCCGTTCTAAATACGGAACCAAGAAAGAAAAAGCCAAAAAATAATTAATAAAGAAATTTAATTCCAGATAAATGAGGAAGACACAACCAAAGAAGATTCCCTTAGCACCAGATCCAAAGTTTAACGACAAACTGGTTACCCGTTTTGTGAACAGCATTATGTGGCAGGGGAAAAAGAGCATTGCTTACACTATTTTTTACGATGCATTGGATAAAGTAGCCAAAACAACCGGAGAAAGCGGGTATGATGTATGGAGAAAAGCATTGTCAAATGTAACTCCGTCTGTGGAGGTTAGAAGCCGTCGTATCGGTGGTGCTACTTTCCAGATCCCTTCTGAAGTTCGTGCCGAAAGAAAAATTTCTTTAAGTATCAAATGGCTGGTACGTTACAGCCGTGAAAGAAACGGCCGCAGCATGGCTGATAAATTAGCAAATGAGATCGTAGCTGCTGCTAAAGGTGAAGGTGCTGCTTTCAAAAAGAAAGAAGATACCCACCGTATGGCTGAAGCTAACAAGGCTTTTGCTCACTTTAAAGTTTAATGATAACTTGCTTTAAATAGAAAGAGCCGTCTGAAAGGATGGCTTTTTTGTTTCATTACTAAAAAGTACAACTACATTATTTGTGCAGCTAATACATCTACTTTGGTTGCTACCCCATAAAACCCGGCTACTTTTCTGATAATCCCTTCCACCAACGCATCGGGACAGGAAGCACCGCTGGTGATTAATATTTTTACAGGTTCATTTTTAGGAAGAAAGTTTATTGTATGCAACTCCTGTTTATGGTGGTAATCGAAATGAAGTATTTCATCAGCACTTAAAATCTTTTCTTCATCAGTTACAAAAAAGGTCGGCAGCGTTTTCTCACATAGTTCAACAAGATGAGTAGTATTGGAGCTGTTATAACCGCCTACTACAATAGCCAGGTCAGCTTCAGTTTCCAGCATTCCGCTTACTGCCGTTTGATTATCGTTAGTAGCATAGCATAGCGTATCTCTTGTATCAGCAAATCGTTCTCCGATAGTGGAATCATTCAGCCCAAAATGCTTTATCATTAATTGGCGGAGATAATCTGATATAGCCTGTGTATCGCTGGCTAACTGCGTGGTTTGGTTTACCACGCCAAAGCGTTGTAAGTCTTTTGTTATATCAAAGCCATCACTATATCTTCCTTTAAATTCAGTATAAAATTCCGCTGCATTTTTTTCACCAGTAATGTACTTTCCTAATTCAATAGTTTCAACCATGTCATTCACAATTACACTTGGTGCATTAGAAGACGAATGAGAAAAGGTTGCCCTTGTTTCTTCATGTTTGGGCTTACCGTGAATAACGATGCTATATCCTTTTTGAGCAATTTGTTCACTTCTGTTCCAAACCTTTTCTACAAAAGGGCAAGTGGTATTATATTTTTCTACGGCAATTCCTTTTGCTCTTAGCTTTTCTTCCATACTCAGTGTAGTACCAAAAGCAGGGATCAGCACAATATCATCACCCGTAATTTCATCCAGGCTGATGATTTCTTTTCCATAAGTATCCTGTAAAAATTGTACGCCTCTTTGCTGCAGGTCTTCATTCACTTGCGGATTATGAATCATCTCACTCAGCAGGAATATTCTCTTCCCCGGGTTTTCTTCAATCGTTCTGAAAGCAATTTCGATGGCATTTTCCACGCCATAACAAAAACCAAAATGACGGGCTAAATAAAACTGTACTGGTCCAAGATCAAGCAGAGAAGGCGTAAAATCCCTGCCTGACGGCGAGGCAGGTTTTTTCATTTTATCCTCCTGCTTACGTTTTTTCTTGATCGCACTTATCAATGGGCTGCGGTAAATTACCGGTACATCAAATTGCTTCATACATTGTTAATAACAACGGCGAAGGTACAAAGTTTGTAAACTATGTTTCTTTATATTTGGCACTATGAGTAATGCATTTAAACGGGTGGACTGGGCCGCTTCAACCAATATTTACGAAGTCAATTTGCGTCAATATACATACGAAGGAAGTTTTGCTGCTTTTCAAAAAGAATTACCCCGACTAAAAGATATGGGTGTGGAAACGCTTTGGTTTATGCCCATTACTCCAATCGGTGTAGCTAATCGCAAGGGAACGTTGGGCAGTTATTATTCAGCCAGCGATTATGTTAGTACCAATCCTGAGTTTGGAACACTGGAAGAGTTTAAAATATTGGTAAAAGAAGCACATGCACTGGGGCAAAAAGTTATTATTGATTGGGTAGCTAATCATACTGCATGGGATCATGTTTGGACGAAAACCAATCCTGATTTTTATAGTCGCAATAACGATGGAAATTTTCGTCCCCCCTTTCCTGACTGGGAAGATGTGATTCATTTGAATTATGATAATCCTGCGTTATGGGATGCCATGATTGAGGCAATGGCTTTCTGGGTGAAGGAATGTGATATCGATGGATTTCGTTGCGATATGGCACATTTGGTTCGTTTGTCTTTCTGGCTGGAAGCAAGAAAAAGCCTGGATGCCATCAAACCATTGTTCTGGCTGGCAGAATGTGAGGATATAGATTTTCACGAAGTGTTTGATGCCACCTATACCTGGAAATGGATGCATATTTCACAGGAATATGCCCGTCATAAGGTCAGTATGAAAGAATTGTATGGCACGTTGAAGGAATATGAACTGGAATTTCCTAAAGATGCTATTCGTACCTACTTCACTTCTAACCACGATGAAAACAGCTGGAACGGAAGTGAATATGAAAAATATAATGATGCGGTAAAAGTATTGGGAGTTTTCAGTTGTACCTGGAATGGAGTGCCTATGTTATACAGCGGACAGGAATTGCCCAATAAAAAACGTTTAAAGTTTTTTGATAAAGACCCGATTGAATGGAATGGAACGTATGAGCTGCGTGATTTTTATAAGACTTTGCTCACTCTGCATAAAAATAATCCTGCCTGTGGCGGTGGTGATATAAAAATTGCAACCATAAAATTGCATACCACAAACGATAAAAATGTACTGGCTTATTTACGAAAGAAAAACGGTAATGAAGTTTTAGTATTACTGAATTTATCTGCAGAGCCAATTACAGATGTTATGATACATGAAGCTATTATTGATGGCGAGTATAACAATGTTTTTACGAATAAGAAAGTACAATTAAATAGTCAGTCCCTTTATAATTTGGATAGCTGGGGATGGCTGGTGTTTGAAAAGTAATATTAACTGATCTTCTTGAAAAAATGTAATTCTGTTAAGTGATTGATTTTGTCTACATAATTTTATTCAAAAAATAAAATTCATTTTTTCATTCTGCTCTTTATTTTCGCACCCCTTTTAAAACGCTAACTAAAAATATTTATGATTGAATTTGCAGTCAATGTAGCCGGAAAATTATCTCAAAAATTAACTGCTGTAGAAGCAGTCCTTGAATTATTAAATGAAGGTGCTACCATTCCGTTCATAGCCCGTTACCGGAAAGATAAAACTGGCGGTTTGGATGAAGTAGTGATTCAGCAGATACAGGAAGAAGCTAAGTTTCAAAAAGAATTCAGCGAAAGAAAAACTTTCATCATCAAATCCATTACTGACCAGCAGAAGATGACGGAACATCTGATGGAAAAAATAAATGCAGCCATCACCCTTAACGAACTGGAAGATATTTACCTGCCCTACAAACCCAAACGTAAAACCAAGGCACAAACAGCCAGGGAGAATGGTTTACAACCTTTGGCTGATTTGCTGATGGAGCAGAAAGATTTTAATATTGCTGCTAAGGCTGCTGAGTATATAAATGAAAAAGTAAAATCAGCAGACGAAGCTTTGCAGGGTGCCCGTGATATCATAGCTGAAACAGTGAATGAAGATGCACAGGTTAGAGCGAAGCTGCGGAAGTTGTTTGAAACAGAAGCCAAACTTTATAGTAAAGTTTTTGAAGAGAAAGAACAGGAAGCCATTAAATACAAAGATTATTTTGATTTCAGTGAACTGGTAAGTACGATTCCTTCTCATCGCATACTGGCAGTGTTGCGGGGTTTTACAGAAGGCTTTTTAAAAATGAGTATTGCACCACAAGAGGAAACGGCAATTGAACTGGTAGAAGAGCAATACATTAAAGGCATGAGTAATTGCAGCGAACATATTCGCAAAGCCATTAAAGATGCTTATAAAAGATTATTGCAGCCATCCCTGGAAAGCGAATTCCGCACGGCATTAAAAACAAAAGCAGATGAAGAAGCCATTAATGTATTTGCAGAAAATCTTCGGCAGCTTTTATTAAGTAGTCCTCTCGGAAGTAAACGGGTGCTGGCAATTGATCCTGGTTACAGAAAATTATATGACTCAGGTTATACCATTAAAGAATTAGTATCACACTATAAAATTGAAGTATTTGCCATTGGTGACGGAACCGCCGGAAGAGAAACAGAGAAATTTATTAAAGGATTAAATCTTGGTCTGCCTGTTTTTTTAGTGAATGAAGATGGAGCCTCAGTTTACAGTGCCAGTGAAACAGCGAGAGAAGAATTTCCGGATTATGATATTACGGTTAGAGGTTCAGTAAGTATTGGCAGAAGATTGATGGATCCATTGGCAGAGTTGGTTAAGATCGATCCAAAAAGTATTGGTGTTGGTCAGTACCAGCATGATGTAAACCAGTTTCGTTTAAAAGAAAAACTGGATCAAACCGTAGTAAGTTGTGTAAACAGTGTGGGAGTGAATTTGAATACAGCCAGTAAACATTTACTGAGTTATGTGAGCGGTATCGGTCCTTCTTTGGCAGAAAATATTGTGAAGTTCAGAACAGAAATCGGCAAGTTTGAAAGCAGGGAGCAATTATTAAAAGTGCCCAGGTTAGGTGGAAA
>JACPOD010000019.1 GCA_016185185.1 Sphingobacteriales bacterium
AGTAGAACGCCTCTTTGCGTGGATACAGCCATTTAGAAGATGCCAAACAAGATTTGATTACTACGAAGAAAATTATCTGGGATTTGTGCAGATTGCCTGTATGGTTATTCTACTTAGAAATTACTTTTGAGATATGTTGTAAATTCAAATTCTTTTTTTTCTTCCGTTTGGGTATTATTAATAATGCTTCTTATTATCGGGTTGATAAACAACTGTCGCCGGAATAATGCCAGTAAAATAATTATCAAAACCATAAATACTGTAGTAAGTCCAAAGCCTAATACATTGCTCTTCAATAATTCGGACAACCAAAAGCCAATAACAATGCCCGTGAAAATTATAACAAGAAAAATAAGAAACACAGAAATGAGGGTCCATAAAAAAAGCCCGGCCGTTTTGGAAAATGTTTTTATAGCCTGCAGCCTGTAAACCTCCATGCGTGTTTCGAAATAATCTTGCAGCAGGTCCTTATTTTCACTAATAAAGGCTCCAAAATCATCAGCTTTGCTCATAATTATTTGTTTTAGGATATAAAATTACTCATTAAACCAGGTATAGTTGATGATTTCAGGCATTGAGAACCATGAGAAAAATTTGTGACATAAAGCTTCCTTCCGTACATTTGCTCCGGATATGAAACAAAGGGAGGGAACGGAAGCGTTCCCTTCTTCTTTTCCCGGGTATGACGAACGAAATTTTAATCAGCACAGTAGAAACAATGTTGGCCGATATTATCAGCCCCAACCCCGATATGTTTTTGGTGGAAATTAAAATAAAGCCCACCAATAACATAAAAGTATTTATTGATGCCGATTCTGGTGTATCGATTGAAAAATGCATTACCGTAAACCGTGCTTTATATAAAAAGATGGAAGAAACGGGGATGTTCCCCGGTGGAGATTTTTCTCTCGAGGTATCTTCCCCGGGTTTGGGCGAACCGCTAAAACTCTTTCGTCAGTATAAAAAAAATATTGGCAGAAACGCGGAAGTGATTACCAAAGATGGTCAGCGTAAAGAAGGAAAACTAATAGAAGTAACAGAAGATGGGTTTATTGTAGAAGAGATAAAAGGCAAAAATAAAAAGAAGGAAGTGATTAATCACACTTTCTTATTTGATCACATAAAAACAACAAAAATTCAAGCAGTTTTTTAACAACAGCCGTTGCTGTAAAGCCGGCGTAAAAAATTTTGTGTTATGGCAAGTATCAATTTGATTGAGAGTTTCCAGGAGTTTAAAGATGCGGAAAATATAGACCGCCCCACGTTAATGAAAGTTCTGGAAGATGTATTTAAAACGCTTTTGCGTAAAAAATATGGTTCCGATGAAAATTTTGACGTGATCGTTAACACCGAAAAAGGGGACCTGGAAATTATCCGTCGCCGTATGATCGTAGAAGACGGGGCCGTTAACGATCCCCTGGCAGAAATTGCATATACCGATGCTGTTAAGATAGAGCCCGACTTTGAAGTAGGGGAGGAATTATACGAAGAAGTAGAGATACTTGACTTTGGCCGCCGTGCAATACTGGCCGCCAAGCAAACACTGGCTAGCCGTATTGGTGATTTGAAAAAGAATGTATTGGTTAAAAAATATGAAGACCGCATTGGTGAAATCATTAGTGCAGAAGTTTATCAGGTTTGGAAGAAAGAAGTTTTGTTATTAGATGAAGACGGAAGCGAATTGATTCTGCCCAAATCGGAACAAATCCCACAAGATTATTTTAAAAAAGGAGAAAACATCCGTGCAGTAGTAAAGAAAGTTGAATTAAAAAACAATACACCGGTAATCATTTTATCCCGTACGCACCCAAGCTTCCTTGCTAAGTTGCTTGAAATTGAAGTGCCTGAAATATTTGATGGTTTAATTGTCATTAAAAAAATTGTGCGTGATCCGGGAGAAAGAGCGAAAGTTGCAGTGGAATCTTATGATGACCGCATTGACCCTGTTGGGGCTTGTGTTGGTATGAAAGGAAGCCGTATTCACGGAATAGTTCGTGAATTGAAAAATGAAAACATTGACGTTATTAACTGGACTAATAATATTCAGCTTTTAATACAACGTTCTTTAACTCCTGCAAAAATTTCTTCAATGGAGTTAGACCAGGAAAACAAAAGAGTGGATGTGTATTTGAAACCCGACCAGGTATCATTGGCAATTGGCCGTCGCGGCGTTAATATTAAGCTGGCCTGCGAATTAACCGGGTATGAAATAGATGTGTACCGTGATGATGAAGGGCAGGAAGAAGAATTCGATATTGACCTGAATGAATTTGCAGATGAAATTGAACCATGGATTATTGAAGAATTGAAAAGAGTAGGTTGCGATACAGGAAGAAGCGTATTAAACTTAACAGTTGCAGAATTAGAACGCCGTACCGATTTGGAAAAGGAAACAATAGAAGATGTAAGAAGAATATTACAGGAAGAATTTGAAAAAGAATAAAATCGTGAACCGGTACTTGTGAATCTTTGAAAACCCATTCAAGGCCCACGAGTAACGACTGACGACGCAATACGATAACATAAAATTTTTGAATGTCAGATTTAAAACTACCACGTTTATTGGCCGCAGCTAAAGAGTTCAATATTGGACAAGATACCCTTATTGATTTTTTAGCCGCAAAAGGATTTCCAAAAGATGAGCTGAAACCAACGGCTAAACTTACGGAGCAGATGTATCGTTCCCTGCAGCAGGAGTTTTCCAGTGATAAAGCTGCAAAAGCCAAGAGCGACCAGATTGAAATACCTAAGGGTAATATGGGTGAGGCTAAGAAAAAGAAAGAAGACGAACCCTTTTTAGCAAAAAAAGAAACCAAGAAAGTCGCTGAGCCAGAACCAGCTCCAGAGCCACCTGCCCCTGAAGTTAAAAAAGAAACAAAAAAAGAAGAGCCAGCAGTATCAGAACCTGAAGTAATTAAAATTGAGGCGCCAGAAATTGAAGTGCCTAAAGTTTTAGACAAAATTGATCTTGATTCGATAGATTCTTCAACAAGACCAAAGAAAACGATAAAGAAAAAAGAAGAACCTAAAACAGAAGCCCCTGCTGAAAAACCAAAAAAGAAAAAAGAGGCAGTACCTGAAGTAGTGGCAGCGGTAACAGAGGAAACCGTTGAAGAGGAAAAGCCGGTTGATGATAATATTGTAATCGAAAATATAAGAGCTGAAAAATTAGAAGGACCGAAGATTTTAGGAAAAATTGAATTACCTGTTGAAAGCGATACGAGGCCTAAAAAAGAAGATGCCGATAAAGAAAAACGCAAACGCAAAAGAATCCCAATTGAGAAAAAAGGTACCGGGGGCGAACAACCTAAACGGGAAAGTTTTCAAAGAGATGGTGATAGAAAAGGGCCACAGCAAGGGCCTGGGCGTGTTGGCGACAATCGTCGTCCGCCTCAAACCGGACAAGGTGGTGGCGGAAGGTTTAGTGTGGAAAAACGAGGTGCCGGTGGCAGTGGTGCAAGGGATCACAGAAGAGAAGATAAAGAAATTGATCAAAAAGAGATTCAGGATAAGATAAAAGAAACGCAGGCTAAATTGGCAGGTGGAAATCGAGGTGGGAAAAACTTAAAAGCAAAATACCGCAGAGCAAAACGTGAAGAAGCGGCCGAACAAATGGCCAATGAAAATATGGAAGACAACAAGCTCCAGGTAACGGAGTTTGTTACAGTAAGTGAGCTTGCAAATTTAATGGATGTAAGTTTTGCTGATGTCATCAGTAAGTGTATGGGATTGGGTATAATGGTATCGATCAATCAGAGGTTGGACGCTGAAGTAATAGAACTGGTAGCAAGTGAATTTGGTTTTGATGTAGAGTTCATTGGCGTGGATGATGCAGAAGAAATGGAAGAAGGCGATGACGAAGATGCACCGGAAGATCTGCATCACCGCTCACCTATAGTTACCATAATGGGTCACGTAGATCATGGTAAAACATCTTTACTTGACTATATACGAAGCGCCAATGTTGTTGCCGGAGAAGCTGGAGGCATTACGCAACATATCGGTGCTTACCAGGTAACATTGGCTGATGGAAAAGAAATTACTTTCCTGGATACACCGGGTCACGAAGCATTTACAGCCATGCGGGCCCGCGGCGCCAAAGTAACTGATATTGCTGTAATTGTTGTGGCAGCAGACGATGCTGTAATGCCTCAAACCAAAGAAGCCATCAGCCACGCACAAGCGGCCGGAGTTCCAATGATATTTGCTGTAAATAAAATTGATAAAGACGGCGCAAACCCGCAAAAGATATACGAACAGCTTTCTCAAATGAATATTCTGGTAGAAGATTGGGGAGGTAAATTCCAATCACAGGAACTGTCTGCCAAAAAAGGCCTGAACGTAGATAAATTATTAGATAAAATATTGCTGGAAGCCGAGATACTTGATCTGAAAGCAAATTCTGAACGTGAAGCAACCGGAACTATTATTGAAGCAACTTTGGACAAGGGCCGGGGCTATGTTGCTACGATGCTTGTTCAAAACGGCTCTTTAAAAGTGGGAGACCTCGTTGTAAGTGGTCAGCATTACGGAAGAGTAAAAGCGATGTTTAATGAAAGAAATCAAAAAATGGATGTCGCAAGACCTTCAGATCCTGTTTTGATTTTAGGCTTAAATGGAGCACCGCAGGCGGGAGAAAAATTTAAAGTATATGAAGATGAAGCAGAGGCAAAAGAAGTGGCCAGCAGGCGTGCACAAATTTTACGGGAACAGGGTATCCGTGCTAAAAAACATATTACGCTTGATGAAATTGGTCGTCGGTTGGCATTGGGCAACTTTAAAGAGCTAAACCTCATTATTAAAGGTGATGTGGATGGTTCGGTTGAAGCTTTAAGTGATTCGTTACAAAAACTCTCTACCCCTGAAATTGGTATAAGAGTAGTACATAAAGCCGTTGGTCAAATTACAGAGAGTGATGTATTGTTAGCAACGGCATCTGATGCAATTATCATTGGCTTTAACGTTCGTCCATCCATACAAGCAAATAAAATAGCAGAGAACGAAGGGGTAGAAATAAAATTATACTCTATCATTTACAATGCTATTGAAGAAATTAAGAGTGCGATGGAAGGTATGCTGGAACCAACCGTTACTGAAAAAATTGTTGCCAATGTAGAAGTAAAAGAAGTGTACAAGTTTGACAAAGCAACAGTAGCAGGATGTTTTGTTCTGGATGGAAAGATCAGCAGGAATTCAAAAATCAGGCTGATTCGTGACGGTATTGTGGAATATCCTAAAGGTGAGGGTCAGCATGCAGAGCTTGGTTCGTTAAAACGCTTTAAAGATGATGCAAAAGAAGTTGTATCAAACATGGAATGTGGTTTAACAATAAAGAACTATAACGATATTAAAGTAGGAGACGTGATTGAAGCATTTGAAACAGAAGAAGTGAAGAGAACTCTTTAGGCTTTCTTCCAAACATTTGTTAAATCGCCCGGCTTATCCTTTTCAAACAATAAAGAGCAAATATTTTTGAGGCTTATTACATGTGTATGAAAATTTTCTTTAGCAGTTTAATGGTGTTAGCAGGATTATTTGCAACAGCCCAGGGGCAACCTAAAAAAGTGCTGGCAGATAAAATTGTAGGTGTTGTTGGCGACCGCATCATCTTAAAATCAGATATTGAAAACAGTATTGAAGATGCTAAAAGGCAAGGGCAGGAAATTCCTTTAGATGCCAACTGTTATATTATGCAGCAGGCGTTAATAAGAAAGGCTCTTGTACTTCAGGCCGAAAAAGATTCTGTACCGGTTGGTGATGATGAAATAGAACAGGAACTGGAACAACGTATCCGTTATTTTATTCAGCAATATGGAGGAAAAGAGAGATTAGAGGAAGTTTCAGGAAGAACGATTTATCAAATCAAAGAAGAATTCCGCACACCAGTTAAAGAACAAAAACTTTCAGACGCCATGCGTTCCAAAATTATTGAGAACGTAAAGATTACGCCAACCGAAACAAAAGCTTTTTACGAATCTATTCCCAAAGACAGCTTACCTTTTTTTGAAAGTGAATTAGAAATAGGACAAATTGTTGTTTATCCAAAGGCAAACCGTGAGCTGGAAAAATATGCACAGGACCAATTAGCAGAATATAAAAAGCAAGTTGAAACCGGTGCCCGTAAATTTGAAACACTGGCAAAACTATATTCAGATGACCCTGGCACAAAAGAAAATGGTGGCTACTTTGAATTTAACAGAAGCGACCGGAATGTTGATAAGAACTTTATACTACAGGCGTATAAACTAAAGGAAGGCCAGGTCTCTCCGGTGTTCAAATCTCAGTTCGGATATCATATTATTCAAATGATCAGCCGTAATGGTGATGATATGGCTGTACGGCACATTTTAAAAATACCCGCCATAACACAAGATGAAACTAACGATGCCATTCTTAAACTGGATAGTGTCCGGTCTAAAGTAATGGCCTCAGTTCTGGATTTTGGAGAAGCGGTAGGTAAATACAGCGAAGATGATAACAGTAAATTCACCGCAGGACGTATAAGAGGAAGAGACGGATCTTCGTTTGTAACCATCGACCAGCTGGATAAAGACATGGTACAAATGCTTGGCAAATTAAAAGTGGGCGAAATATCCCAGCCAACGGTATATAAGGACGAAAGAGATAAACAAGGCGTTCGCATTGTTTATCTTATTTCAAAAACAGAACCGCACCGCATGAACTTAAAAGATGATTATAACCGCATAGCTCAGCAGGCGCTAGAGGAAAAGAAAAATAAAGTAATGATCAAATGGTTTGAGGAGCACATTCCTACGTATTATATCCTGATTGACCAGGAATACCAGGGATGCAGCTTACTCGGGAAATGGCTGCAGTATGCATCAAAACAATAAAAAAAGGGTCACACAATTGTGTGACCCTTTTTCTTTAGAGGCATTCGGAATAAACAACATAAATTTGCGCTTTCTTATAATCCATGAGTGATGCAATAAAGCATGAATGCGGCTTAGCATTCATACGGTTGAGAAAACCCTTCTCTTATTACCAGCAAAAATTTGGTACAGTAATGTATGGTCTTAATAAACTGTACCTGTTAATGGAAAAACAACATAACCGCGGACAGGACGGTGCTGGTATTGCCACAGTAAAATTGAATGTAGAACCCGGCCACCCCTTCATGCATCGCATGCGGAGTATTACCAACCAGCCTATTGCTGAACTTTTTCAAACACTGGGAAAAGAAATAAAAGAACTGGAAAAATATCAGCCCGACATTATGAAACATCCCGGTTTAATAAAAGGGCATGTGAATATGATGGGCGAGTTATTGATGGGCCATTTACGATATGGTACGCAGGGAAAAAATAATGTTGAATTCTGCCATCCCTTTATCAAAAGAGATATACGTCCCGGAAGAAATCTTGCCTTAGCGGGAAACTTCAATCTTGTTAACACAGAGGAATTATTCGGACTTGTAAATATAGATCCGGGAGAATTTCAACGCCAGAGTGATTTGGCAGCAATGATGGAAGTGGTGCACCATTTTTTGGTAAAAGAAGAAGAGTTGTCCCCTAATAATCCCGATATCGCTAAAGTATTAAAAAAGGCATTTAATCTCTTTGATGGAGGATATCATGTTGGCGGCTTAATTGGTAGCGGGCAGTGTTTTACAATACGAGATGCCCATGGGATACGCCCTTCTTATTATTACATCAGCGAAGATGTAATTGTTGCAGCTTCTGAAAGAGCGGCCATACGCACAACGTTTAATGTGGGAGAAAATGAAGTGAAAGAATTAATGCCCGGCCAGGCATTAATTGTAGATGAAAACGGGAATTATAAAATAGAACAAATATTAGAACCGAAAGAAAGAAGAGCCTGTAGTTTTGAGCGGATTTATTTTTCAAGAGGCAACGATGAAAAAATTTATAAAGAGAGAATACGTCTTGGATATAATTTAAGTGAACAGGTATTAAATGCGATTGATCACGATTTAAGAAATACTATTTTTTCATTTATTCCCAATACGGCTGAAGTAGCTTTTTTTGGATTGCAGAAGGGTATGGAAGATTACCTGAACAATATAAAAATTCAACGCATCCTGAGTTGGGGTAAGGATTACGATGATGAAAAACTAACCGAGATGATCGGTCGTCGTGTACGGATTGAAAAAATTGCTATTAAAGATGTAAAGATGCGTACGTTTATTACAGAAGACGTAAGCCGAGCTGATATGGTGCAACACGTATATGACATTACTTACGGAACAGTAAGACCCGGTATTGATACGCTTGTAGTAATAGATGATTCTATTGTAAGGGGAACAACTTTAAGAGAAAGCATTATTAGGGCAATGGGCAGGCTGCAGCCCAAAAAGATCATTGTTCTTTCCTCTGCACCACAAATACGTTACCCCGATTGTTATGGTATTGATATGAGTAAGCTGGGAGAGTTTGTTGCTTTCCAGGCAGCCATTTCATTAATGAAAGAAAGAGAAAAGGAAGATTGCTTACAGGAACTACTTGAAAAATGTAAACAACTGCAGAGGGATAATCAGCTTCATACCGAAAACCTGGTAAGACAGGTGTATAAAACATTTACAACTGAAGAGATCTCAAAAAAAATAGCACAACTTATTACTCCTGCTAATTTTACTATACCGGTTGAAGTAATATATCAAAGTATTGAATCCTTGCATGAAGCATGTCCCAGTAATACCGGAGATTGGTATTTTACCGGTAATTACCCGACTCCGGGCGGTAACCGTGTCGTTAATAAAGCATTTATTAATTATATGGAAGGAAAAAATGTAAGAGGGTATTAATGTTTTCCACAAATTTTTTCTACGGCAATATTTTTGCGGTTATTTAATACCCCGTTTTTAAAATTCAATTATCAACATCAGAATTTATTCATGCACACCTGTGCATTACTTTCTCTTTTAATGTAAGTATGCTTTTATAATTTGGCTGAAATTTGCTTAATGAAAACCATTCTACTCATCCGCCATGCTAAAAGCAGTTGGGATGACCCAATGATGATTGATTTTGAAAGGCCTCTTAATGAAAGGGGCAGGAAAGATGCTCCTGTAATGGCAAAACGAGTAAAAGAAAGAAACACCATTATAGATGCTTTTATCAGCAGCCCGGCAAAACGGGCAAAGAAAACAGCAAAACTATTTGCCGAAGTATTTAAAAAAGAGGAAAAAGAAATTATTTATAAAACGGAGCTTTATCATGCTGATGCCGAAGCTTTTTATTCCGTAATCGAAAATGCAGATACAGAAATTAATACCATTGCGATCTTTTCGCACAATCCCGGCATTACATATTTTGTAAATGAACTTACTGAAGTAAAGATTGACGATATGCCAACCTGTGCAGTATTTGCTCTGGAAGCTGATTGTAAAAAATGGAAAGAATTTAGAAAAGCGAAAAAGAAATTTTTGTTTTTTGATTATCCAAAGGCAATAGTTGAAATACATGCTAAATAAAAAATCCCCCGAATTGCGGGGGATTTCTATTTTAGAAAGAACTACTTAATATTATACTTGTATTTGTACCGCTCAAATATTTGTGTATGCTTGCTGCTTAAATCAATTTTTCTTCCCTGTATCCATGCACCAGAAACTATGGATGTACGCATATCCAGAATATCACCATTGCTAATGATAATGTTGGCATCTTTTCCGACCTCAATCGAACCGGTTCTGTCGGCAATGCCTAAAATTTTTGCAGTACTCAGGGTGATAGCCGTTAACGCTTCTTCTTTTGTTAACCCGTACGTTGCGGCTGTGCCAGCATTAAAAGAAAGATTACGGCCACGGTTTTGCCCGTCATCGTCATTCAAACAAAAAGACACACCTGCTTTTTGTAAGGCAGCAGGAGTTTTATAAGGTTGATCTACATCATCGTCATCTAATGTTGGCAAACTATGTTCCTGCGAAAGAATTACAGCGATATTATTCTTTTTCAAAATATCTGCAATTTGCCAG
Source organism: Sphingobacteriales bacterium (assembly GCA_016185185.1). Classification (GTDB taxonomy): domain Bacteria; phylum Bacteroidota; class Bacteroidia; order Chitinophagales; family Chitinophagaceae; genus AWTP1-9. The sequence goes on from JACPOD010000019.1 coordinate 9,956, forward strand.
CTTTCAGATCCGCCAACAATTACTACATCAAATCCAAACTCATTTTCAAAATCTATAGCAAGAAGCAATTGTTTTACCTGGTTTGCATGAATAAACAGTTTTTGTTTTTTGCTGAACAATCCTTTTGCTGCTTCCAGCTTAAGATTGATTTCTTTATTACCGGTGTTTTGCAAATATGCTTTTGCTTCACGAAAGAAATTTTTTACCAGTTCAATTTTCTCCAATCCGTCTTTTAGCGGGTCTCCCTGTTGTGGTCCAAAAAAAGCGGCAAACCGTCCACTTCTTGGCAATAAAGACGGCATGTAAAAATGCATTCCATTATCAACAGCATAGCCGGCATCTTCATAATTCCATGCATCTAATTGTACTGTAGAAGAAGTTCCTGCAAGAAGAGAACCAACCGGAACCGATTGTGCTAACAGAATACCGTTGGCACGAAGCGTATTGGGAATTTTTGAATCTGCATTATAAGCTGCAATAGAACGAATATTGGGATTGAGCTCTCCCAGCTCCTGGAAATCATTACTGCCTCTTACGGCATTACCGCCAATTTCCTGTAAACCCAATTGTGAAGAAGGCAAAATAAGACCAGGGTAAACTTGTTTACCTGTTGCATCCACAACGGTAGCATCTGCCGGAACAGAAATATCTGTACCAACAGCTTCTATTTTGCCATTATTAATTTTTACTGAAGCGTTTTGTAATACCTGGCCATTACCAATATGTATGGTTCCGTTTTTAATAACAGTAACGCCTTTGTTTTCTTTAGCTGGATATATTGTTTCCTGTGCTTTTGCCGGTGTTATTAAAATAAACAACAACAGCAGATTTATAATTTGTTTCATTGTAAAAATATTTTTAGTTAAGTCATTTAAACTATTCACCATCTTCGGTTATTTCAAGCATACCTAATTTATGGCCATGATCTTCGCCGCAGGTATTAATAAACTTATAGCTTGGCATAGCCCCCATAGTTGGTCTTCCCTCTTTCTTTTCTCCAGTCATTTTATTTATTATACGGGTACGTTCTGCCGCCACCTGTTTGCGCATAGCAGCATCCTTTTCACGATCAAAATAAACAGTACCATCCACCATGGTGTATAATGCTTTTGCATAAATACTCACAGGATCATCACTCCACAAAACGAGATCAGCATCTTTTCCTACTTTAATACTTCCAACTTTATCTGCTACATGTAATGCTTTTGCCGGATTAATAGTTACCATTTTCAATGCATCTTCTTCGCTCATGCCGCCATACTTTATACTTTTGCCTGCCTCCTGGTTTAAGCGACGGGCCATTTCTGCATCATCACTGTTGATACAAACATTTAATCCAACGGCATTCATGATATAAGCGTTGTAAGGAATAGCGTCCTGCACTTCTAATTTATAAGCCCACCAATCGGAGAAGGTAGAAGCGTTGGCGCCATGTGCTTTCATTTTATCAGCTACTTTATATCCTTCCAGAATATGGGTGAACGTGTTTATATTAAACCCGAATTTTTCTGCCACTCTCATGGTAGAAGTAATTTCACTGGCAATATAAGAGTGACAGGTAATGAAGCGTTTTTTATTCATGATTTCAACCAGTGCATCCAACTCCAGGTCCCGACGAACAACCATTGGCGTTACGCCCTTCTTTTTATTGTTTTCTTCTGCTTCTTTTATTTTCTTTTCATAATCTTTTGCTCTTGTAAAAGCATCCATCAACACCTGTTCAACACCCATGCGTGTATCGGGAAAGCGAGAATTACCCTGCAATGCTGCGGTACGTTTAACATTTTCTCCCAGGGCAAATTTTATAAAAGGGGCTGCACCTTTAAATTTCAATCCTTCATCATCTGTTCCCCAGCGCAGTTTTATTAGTTGTGTTTGCCCGCCGATCGTATTGGCAGAACCATGGAGTATATGGGACGAAGTAACTCCTCCGCTTAACTGGCGATAGATATTAATGTCTTCGGGGTCAAGATTGTCGCCAATTCTTACTTCAGAAGTTACAGATTGTCCGCCTTCATTTATGGAGGTTACCGCAATATGAGAGTGTTCATCAATAATACCTGCGGTTAAATGTTTGCCGGTTCCGTCAATCACTTTAGCAGCGGCATCAGATAAATTTTTTCCTATTTGTACAATCTTGCCTGCTTTAACCAATACATCTGTATTTTCTAGTTTGCCTTCTTTTTCACTGGTCCAAACGGTGGCGTTTTTAATTAAATAGGTTTCCTGTACCGGAACAGTTTCGTTACCAAAAGCAACAAAAGGATACGTTATTTTTCCTAAAGAGGGAACAGGTTTTGATTTAGTACTGTCTGTTTTGGCTACAGCAACGGAAGAAAGAGAAGCTGTCCACAATAAATTTTTCCCATCAGCATCCGAAGCGGTTCCGTTCCATACACCATTATTATTAAAGCCACTGAAACGGATAGTGTTTTTTGATTTCTTTTCAGGGGCAAAACTAAATTTCACTGTTTTTCCATCGTAACTGAACTTTACCGGTAAAGTATCTTTTGCAATTATACTTGCAGCAGTATTATTTTTTACATCCATAGTATAGCTGTTAGAGGCATCACCTGAAACAGTAAGTGTATAAGTACCTGCTATATTAAACCAGTTATCTTCTTTAACAGCATATTTATCTCCTTGTACCCAGTTCTGGAGAATGGTTGTTTTTTCGCTGAACAATGGACCGGATGTAATTAAGAAGTTGGCAACCTTGCCAGCCTCTAAACTTCCCACTTTATCACCGATACCAAGTAAAGAAGCTGGTGTTTTAGTTAAAGCATCTAATGCTGCTTTTTCACTTAAGCCATATTCTATTGCTTTGCGGAGATTACTCCAGAAGGATTTATTGTCTTTTAAATCAGCAGCAGTTAAGCAAAAACTAATTCCCGCTTTTTCAATCGCTGCGGGATTGGTGGGTGCAAGTTCCCAATGTTTAAGATCGGTTAAAGAAACGAGTCTTGCATCATTTGGATCATCAACATCCTGGGCCATTGGATAATTTAATGAAACAATAAGTGGTGCTTTGGTTGCAGCCACCTCTTTAATTCGCTGGTATTCTTTTCCGGTTGCCTTAATGATGTACTGTGTGCCGAACTCATCTCCAATCCGGTCAGCCCTCATAATCATCCACACATCGGCAGACGATGCGGGATCAATAATTTGTGGCAAGTATTGATTTTCGTTCCATGCTTTTAATGTAATATTTACACCTTCAGCTGATGGGTTTGATTTATACCATTGGGCATCTAAATAAGTTTGGCGCAGTAAAGCGATGGTGCCCATTAACGAAGAAGGATAAGATTGAGCAGAGGTTCCTTTATTGAAGGAAAGAAAATTCGCTGCCCTGTCTTTTAATATTACGAGGTTTTCTTTTTCACCTGCCAGTGTTACCACAGCACCTGTACCTCTTGCAATACCATCTTTTTGATGTGTTAATACGGCTCCAAAACCAATATCACGGAGTGCTTTTGCTTTGGAATCATCTGCCACAAAAATTTTATAGGCATCCACCTCTTCTTTCAAAGCCTGGTTCCATCCGTATGCACCTTTTTGATTACTGCCCAGTTGCGCAGCTCCAAAAAAATTAAACCCGCCACCAGCTCTTTGAGGAACAGGAATTCCGTAATCACCATATACATCAATTAACGATGGATAAATGTACTTGTCAGCACAATCAATTACTACAGCATCGGCAGGAATAGTGATACCATTGCCCACGGCCGTAATTTTTCCCTGTCGTATTACAAGGGTTGCTTTGGTCAAAGTAGTTTGTGCATCCTTAATAATGGTGGCATTTGTGAAAGCATAACAGCCTTCCCGTTTATCAGCAACACCATTAACACTGAAAGTTTCCTGTGCCTGCAGGAAGAAGCTTGTACATAAAAACAATACAAGCGGCAGTAGTTTTCTCATGTCAGTAAAATTTGAAATTATGAATAGAAGATAGGAAGGTTAAATTTATTGGAACTTTTGCAAAAACAACTTTTCTTTTTATTGAATTTGATGAATGGAGTTATTTATTACCGGCGACCCTGTTAGCCAGGTAAACGCCGCCGAAAATTAAGGCTGCAGCCAGCATTTTTTGCCAGGTTAATTGTTCTCCCCAAAAAATAATTGCAATAATGGCAGCGTAAACAGGTTGCAGATAAATGTAAGCACCTACGGTTGAAGGATTAAGATGAGTTAAACCATAAATATTAAAAAGATAAGCAAAGAATGTAGCCCCCAGTACTACAAAAGCCAAAGCAGCATAATCTGCAAAATGATAAAGGCTCCAGTCAATTTTTGTAAACTCACTTATCCCAAAAGGCAGCACCATTAATGTTCCAAAAGTAAATACCCAGCGGATAACATGTAAAGGAGGGTATTTTTTCATTAAGGGAGTAACCAATATAAAGTATATCGCATAGGAAATAGCGTTGATGGTACAAAATATATCTCCCAGCAATACATTGCTCCCAATACCCGTATTTTCTTTTTGTAAAACCAAAATTATGGCGCCACCAATACCAAGTAACAAGCCGGATGCTTTATAAATAGTTAGTTTTTCGTGTGCGAACAAAACAGCCAGAACGGTAATAAAAATTGGTGTGGCAAGAATTAATAAGGAAGCATGGATGGGACTCGTCATGGTAAGGCCTTTTATAAACAAGAGCTGGTTTATAGCAATACCTGTAAGGGCACATAAAAGAAAACGACCGAGATCTGTTTTTTTGATACCGGCAACCGTGGGTTTTAATACATACAAAAACCAGAATAATAGTATCGTAACCCCAACCCTCATCAGGTTTAAGCCAAACGGGCCGGTGAGCCTTGGTGAAATATACTTTACTACACTAAAGTTGGTTCCAAAGATCAGGTTGGCTCCAATAACAGCTAAATGTGCTTTGTTTTTATTCAAGAAAACAAATTATTGTAAATGGTTTTTCAAAATTATGTGCATTGAATTAAAGGGAAGCAATAAATTGACGGATATATAATTTATAAGTATCTATAGAACTGTCCGGGTCGTTCAAAAGAAAGTTATAATGAGCTGATTCTTTATTGTGAGCGGCCAAATTAAAATGGCCCTGATCAACAGTATATGCCATTCGTTTTTTTAATAAGTATTCAGCAAGATATTCCTGTTCCGGTTGACCGGGTGTGGGGATGAGTATTGCTTTTTTCCCAAGTTTAGCAAGATCCATTACGGTTGTATAGCCACACCGGCCAATAATAAGTTTTGATTGAAGTATGGCTTCGTTTAATGCTGCTGATGGCAGGTGATTGATAAAGGATGCATTTTTTAAGGCCGGTAAAGTGGCTTTAGTTTCTGGAAGCCCCCGGACGAATAAAAAATTTTCCGGAACCTCTTTTATTTGTTTAAGCAGGATTTCTTCCAAAATACTTCGCTGTGGTTCTGGTCCGGATAGTAAAACAAGATTGTCATATTTTAATGCATTATGGACGGATGTTTTAAACCTGGAAAGAGGGCCCAGATATTTTACCGGAACAGCAGGATTTTTTTTAGGGTGTGACAACTCGCCGGCAAGGCTCTGTTCAATTTTTTCAAAATCAGGTACCCAACATTCTTTAAACTTGTTAATATAGCTGTAATGTATCTTTTGGGAAAGTTTATCCAACCAACCGGCCCCGCCTGTTTTTATTGTTAACTGATGTGTAATATAAATACAGGGAATCGTTTTGTTGTACAGGCCCATCCTGTTGTCCGAGATCACCGCATCAATTTTATACTCCGTGATTATTTTTTTCAACCACCTCCTTTCTTTACCTATCGACATAAATGCCCGGGGGATTTGTAAAAGCAGTTTTAAAAAGAACCAATGCTTGTTACGTGGATATTTTACGGAGAAACCCTTAAGCGTTAAAAAAAAGAGATCTGGAAATTCTTTTTTCAGTAAAGCGGTAACAGCCCCATCTCCAGCGATTAAAACACGCATGTTGTTTTCAACTAACTCCCTGATAACAGGAATGCAGCGGGTAGCATGACCCAAACCCCAGTTTAACGGAGCAACTAAAATGGTCTTTGTATTGTCTATATTTCTGCTGGTCAATCCGGCGACAGTTTGTGTTGGTAAAATAATTAATTTAGATATTCGTTTTATCGAATGAATACCAAATATAGTAATATGAAAAAGCCTGTAAACATTCTGTTGGCCGTTTTGTTAATCACAATGATAATAAGCAGTTGCGGCTCCTCCCGTAATCCGTTTGGCGGTTCAAAAAGAGGTTGCCCCTGCAATACGTTAAAATAAACCGGATCTAAAGCGAAGTATGAAAAAGCAGCATAGAGACCTGTTGGTACTGATAAAAGACGAATCGCAAATACCGCACTCTATTGATACAGAGGTGGAAAGGCTGCATCAAATGCTTTTTCACGTTGAAACAATCGAAAATCTTTGTATTGCTACCGAAATAATTGACCTTAACCGGTTTAAATTAATTACCAAACCATCGGCCATTGCCAAACTGTTGCGCCAGCGGGAATTGAAGCCCTTTCAGTTTGTGAATAATAAGAATTAACTACAGATACTTCTCCCCTTTATTCCGTTTCACTTCCGCCACATATTCTTTTATATCCTGTTCTTTATCTTTTTTACAGATGAGTAATGCATCTTTTGTATCTACTACAATATAATCTTCCAGGCCCTGCAGTACAACGAGCTTATTTTTGTCTGCATGGATCATGTTTTTATTACTGTCAAACACTATTACATGATTACCACTTACTGCATTATCAAAGTAATCTTTGGGCATATTTTCATAAGCGCTGTTCCAGGTACCTAAATCGCTCCAGCCAAAAGAAGAAGGGATAATATAAACATTGTCCGCTTTTTCCATAATACCAAAGTCAATAGAAATATTGGTGCATTGGGGGTAAATGCGTTCAACTGCTTCTGTTTCTTTATCCGTATTAAAAAGATTTTTTTCTGCACTAAAAATCTCCGCCATTTCGGGCAAATATTTTTCAAATGCTTTTATAATGTTTTGTACCTGCCACACAAAAATGCCGGCATTCCATAAAAAATCACCACTTGAAATAAATGTGTTTGCCAGTTCTGTGTTCGGTTTTTCGGTAAAGGTTTTTACTTTATATATATTATCGCTTACAGGTTGTTGCTCATGTTGTATGTAACCATAACCTGTATTGGGGTAAGTGGGTTTTATTCCCAAAGTAATAAGCGCATTGTGTTTATTGATAAAGTTGAGGGCTTCCAGGCAAATTTTAGTAAAACCTATAGTATCCGTTATCAGATGATCTGCCGGGGCACAAATCAAATTTCCTTTGGGGTATTTTTGAAAAAGTTTATAAGAAATGTAGGCAATACAGGGGGCAGTATTTTTCCGGCTTGGTTCGCACAGGATGTTTTCTTCAGCAAGATGTGGTAATTGTTTTTTTACAATGTCTTTATATTCTGTTGTAGTAACTACAAATATATTTTCGTTGGGGATGAAGCCGGCAAAACGAGCATAGGTGTCCTGTATTAAAGTTTTGCCTGTGCCCAGGATATCTAAAAATTGCTTGGGAAAATTTTGCCTGCTCATTGGCCAGAAACGGCTTCCAATCCCACCGGCCATAATAGCTACTAAATGGTTTTTATTCATTACACTTTTCTTTCAGGCAGCAAATATAGGAGAGTAAAAGTGAATGCGGCGTTACTTCTTTTTTATCAAACTATCAATAATATACTGTATTTGTGTGTCGTTGTTTTCAATAAAATCTTTGTACGTGGAAGGAACAATACGGTTTGGAATAACACCATGGCCTACGGGCTCGTTAAACTTACCCGGTAATGCATGTTTCACATTGGCAATTGAAAAGGAAAATCCAATGGTTGAATTGGGTAGTTCGTATTCCAGCAAATGAAATCCGTTGTGATTATAATATCCCCCTTCGGTTTCTTCTCCAACAATGGTAGCCCTTCCTTCATTATAAAGCAATGCAGCAAAATAAGCGGCAGCAGAAGATACAGAAGGATTGGTGACTAAATAAATATTGCCTGTAAAACGGTTTTGGTTTGGCTGCCACCATTCGTTTTTTTCAGGGGTTAAATAATAAAGATCTGCGCTGTCTTTATTAAAATCCTGGTTAATGATGTCTTCAACTGCATCCCATTCTCCTCCCCTGAAATTATCGGATGTATAGGAAGCATATGGAACAGTTTTAAATTTTGTCCAGGCTGTACCAAATTCACGAAAACGATTAGCGGTCAGATAAGAATATAATTGAAAACAATTTTTATAATTTCCACCATTGTTTTCCCGAAGGTCTATTACAAGGTTTTTAATGGAATGATTTGAGTTAAGCAGCCGGAAAGAGTTTTGTATAAAGTTGGTAAAAACTTTATCTCTGCTAACGCTGCTGAAATCAAATGTGCGGATACTTAAAAAAGCGGTGCCAAGGCTATCTTCAATGCGCAGGTCGTAATCATAATCATTGGCATCATAATAAAATTGCTTACCTGCTTTTTCCTGTAACCTTTTATACGTAATGGCATTGAGGGTTGCCTTTTTAATAAAACCGCTGTTGTTGGCCTTATACCTAACTTCAAAAGTTTCACTGGCGCCAAACCTAAGGTAAAAATAATACCCAAAGTTTTCAGCTGCCATCTTATACTTTGCCATTGTTATAAATCCATCTGTTGTGTGATAGGATAATAGCGATTTCATAACACTATCAACTTCAATATTATTAATCGAAAGGATTACAGCCCCAAGCGGCAAATCATCATCAGAAGAGTTGACACAAAGTTTATTTTCTATATAAATAAGGTTTAGGGGGAAGAAAAACTTTTTGTGATCCGCACTGTGAACATCCGGTTCAGAAAGATAAACAGCCGTATGTGTACAGCCAATATTGTCGGCAAGAAAACAGAGTTTGTTATAAAACTCCCTTTTAGTTAAGTCACTGGAAATTGTCTGACGAATGCTGTCAAACAGGTTTGTGATCTCAAACTTACTGTGGTATTCATATAGTCCCGGATGTGCTTTTTCTAAAATTCTCCGGTAAAGGTCAAAATCTTCTTTCATTTCCCTTGGAGACAAATCATGCTCAAGCACATCGTTACTGAAAAAATTTTTACAGGAAGAGAAGGAAAATAAAACAATAAGTATGATAAGCAGGTTTCTCATCATTAATGGATTAATTGGATTTTAGAGCCGCAATATATAAAAACAATATAATTAAATCAAGCCTTCCCGTATCAAATCGTGTAAATGCAACAGCCCTGCGTACAAGCCATTGTTCAATACTACCAGTTGCGAGATATTGTATTTTCTCATTTTATCCAATGCATCTACCGCTAATTCGTCTACTTCAATTGATTTTGGGTTTGTTCCCATAATATCTTTTGCTGTAATATTTTCAAAGCCCCCTCCTTTTTCCAGCATTCTTCTTAAATCTCCATCGGTTATTATGCCGAGGAGTTTTTTTTCATCTGTTACTGCAGTTGCTCCCAGTCTCTTTGCAGTCATTTCCATAATTACTTTACTGATGCTGGCATTTGCATTTACTTCTGGTTTTTCATTTTGAATATATAAATCCGCTACTCTTAAATACAATTTTTTACCCAGCATGCCACCCGGATGAAATTTAGCAAAATCATCACTCCCAAAACCATTCAATTCCATCAGTGTAACAGCCAGTGCATCCCCCATCACCATTTGTGCCGTAGTACTGCTGGTTGGAGCTAAATTATTAGGACAAGCTTCCTGTTCAACAGTAGTATTTAAAACGATATTACTATTGGCGGACAAATAAGATTGCGTATTTCCTACCATTCCAATCAATACATTGCCAAAGTTTTTTATCAGGGGAACCAATACTTTTATTTCCGGACTTTCGCCGCTCTTACTAATGATCATTACCACATCATCCTGTTGCACCATTCCCAAATCACCATGAATGGCATCCGCTGCATGTAAGAAGATGGCGGGAGTGCCGGTTGAGTTTAAAGTAGCCACAATTTTTTGGGCAATAATGGCACTTTTGCCTATACCACTGATTACCAGCCGGCCTTTAGCGTTTTTAACAGATAGTACCGCTTCTTCAAAACCAGTATCTATTAATTTTTCTAAAGAAGCGATGGCCCCGGCTTCCAGCCGGATTGTTTTTATTGCAACAGATCGTATATCCATCGTGGACAAATTGTTCATCATTTAATGGACAAAAATATCTATTTTAAGATATGGTACAGAAGAAAAATAACCGTAAGAGTCAAATCGCTGCCTGTTATAGTTGGCGGTATGGCGATTAACAGTAATTAAGATTGGGTTTTTGGCTGTTTTAAAGTAAATTCGCAGTCCTTTTTAAAGAAACCAAACTGCTAAGAAGTGAGACGTGTATGGTGCGGAAGGGATAACTCCTCCGGTAATTTATCAGCCCTTTTCACACCCGTAAACCTTAACCTGGTATTTATCAGCGGCAAAAATATAATGCCGGAAGAAAATGTATTGTAAATGGCAACATCAACGAAGAAACCTGCGGCAAAAACGAAACCGGCAGCAACAAAAAAAGTAAAAGAAACTCCTGTAAAATCCAGTGGCATAATTGTAAATAACCGTTTTACAAGTAAGCAGCTGCATGAGGCGGTACATGAACATTTTGGGTTTGAAGCATTTAAAGGAAACCAGGAAGCTGTTATACAAAGTATTCTGGCGGGTAACGACACCTTTGTTATTAAACCAACCGGTGGTGGTAAAAGTTTGTGCTACCAGTTACCAGCTTTAATGAGCGAAGGTGTGGCAATAATCGTTTCTCCACTGATTGCTTTAATGAAAAACCAGGTTGACCTGGTAAGAAGTTACAGCAGTAAAGACGATGTAGCCCATTTTTTAAATTCCACCTTAACCAAAAAAGAAATAAAAGAAGTACACGATGATTTGCTTACGGGCAAAACAAAGATGCTTTATGTGGCACCAGAAACATTAACAAAACAGGAGAACCTCGATTTTTTTTCTGATTTAAAAATTTCTTTTTTTGCTGTAGATGAAGCACATTGTATTTCAGAATGGGGACATGATTTCAGGCCAGAGTACAGAAGACTAAGAGAGATGATGGACCAAATAAGTGCAGGTTCTCCAGTAATTGCATTAACAGCTACAGCTACACCAAAAGTGCAGAGCGACATTGTAAAGAATTTAGATTTACGCAATCCCAATATTTATATTTCTTCTTTTAACCGCCCCAATCTTTATTACGAAATACAGCCAAAGATCAGGAAGGAGCAAACGATAAAAAGTATTGTTCGTTTTATTTCTCAAAATAAAGGGAAGAGTGGTATCATTTATACCCTCAATCGTAAAACCACAGAAGAGCTGGCAGATATATTAATGGCCAATGGCATCAAAGCAGTTGCTTACCATGCCGGGTTAGACAGTAAGTTGAGGGCAGAAAGACAGGATTTGTTTTTAAATGAAGATGTGCAGGTGATTGTGGCAACCATTGCATTTGGAATGGGTATCGATAAGCCAGACATCCGGTTTGTAATACACTTCAACATACCCAAGAGTATTGAAAATTATTACCAGGAAACAGGCCGTGCCGGCCGTGATGGTATGGAAGGGAAATGCATATTATATTATTCACATAAAGATGTTTCAAAATTAGAATTGTTTTTAAAAGACAAACCGTTAAGCGAACGGGAAGTGGGTGCACAACTTATACAGGAAACGGTTGCCTTTGCTGAAACGGGTGTATGCCGCCGTAAAGTGCTGATGAGTTATTTTGGAGAAGAATATGATGCAAGAAAAAGTTGTGGTCATTGCGACAACTGTTTAAATCCAAAAGAACAAATTGAAGCAAAAGACCATGCAGTTACAGTATTAAAAACCATCAAAGCCTTAGACGAGCGGTTTACCACCGATTATGTAGCGAACATGGTAGTAGGAAGATTAACACCGCAGATACAAATGTATCGTCATGATAGTTTGCCGGTATATGCACAGGGGAATGATCAGTCAAATCATTTTTGGAGTTCATTGATACGCCAGCTGATACTGGAAGGATTAATTTCAAAAGATATAGAAGAATATGGCTTGCTTAAGTTTACAAAAAAAGGAGAAGATTTTTTAAAGAAGCCTAAGTCTTTTAAAATTGTGATGAACAATTTATATGAAGAAGCTAACGAAGACGATGATGAAGAAGCAGCCGGAGCAACCGGTGGTGCTGCTGATGATAAGTTACTGGAAATGCTGAAGGAGTTACGCAAGAAGGTTGCTAAACAAAAAAATCTTCCGCCATTTGTTATCTTCTTAGAATCTTCGCTGGAAGATATGGCTACCATGTACCCCACATCCATGGAAGAGCTGGAAAAGATACAAGGTGTGAGTAAAGGCAAAGCTATCCGGTACGGAAAACCCTTTATTGAAATGATTGCTTCTTATGTGGAAGAAAATGATATAACCCGTCCGGATGATTTTGTGATGAAGGGTGTGGCCAATAAAAGCAATAATAAAATTTATATCATTCAAAACGTTGATAAAAAGATCCCGCTTGAAATTATAGCCAAAAATAAAGATCTCAACCTTGTTACTTTGCTGGAAGAAATGGAAACCATTGCCGCTAGTGGTACCAAACTTAATTTAGATTATGCCATTACAGAGATGCTGGATGAATACGAGCAGGAAGAAATAATCGACTATTTTAAAGGATGTGAAACATCTTCCCTGCAGATAGCACAAGAGGAACTGGCTGACAGTAATTTCACCTGGGAACAGCTTAAAATAATGCGCATAAAATTTTTAGGGGTTTACGGCAATTAAGCCACAAGATTGTTATTATTAATTGTGGATTTTTTGTGAATTCCCTCTATATTTGCAGCCCCGAAAGGGAAGGATGGTGCGGTAGCTCAGTCGGTAGAGCAAAGGACTGAAAATCCTTGTGTCGGCGGTTCGATCCCGCCCCACACCACCAAAGGAAAGGAACTGTAATTACTTATGGTTCCTTTTTTGCAATACAAACGTGCCAATTTGCGTTCTTTAATTGTACCACAGTCAATTTTTTGCATTTATACCAGAAATATCCCGAAACCACAAGTTTTCAACCAGAAACGAATCATATTTACTTGAAAAACCCGTTGTGCGATTAAGCCGCCAGGGCATGTTTTAAGTGATTAATTGGTTTTTGATTATGATAATTAATCCATTGCAGCAATGTTACTGCGGCAATTTTACTTATCAGTCTTGTTTTTAATCCTGTCAGCGATTTAGCA
>JACPOD010000020.1 GCA_016185185.1 Sphingobacteriales bacterium
CTTTTTTTGAAGTGTACATGGATGACATAAAGTCTTTTTTTGAAAGCAAACCTATTTTTCTGTTCGACTGGAACCTTGCCTGGCTGGAATGGCTTTTTAAAAAATCGGGTAGCCAATGCACCATCAGCCTCACCACAGAATCTTTAAAAGAATACCCCGCTGATTATATAGACCTGCGTAACCAGTTGACTCCAAAAAATTACCGGGACTTCGGTTCCGGCTTACCAGCATATGTACAGGTATTTGCAGACCGCAAACCCTTTGAACCGAACCTCTCTTTTTTGGATATGCTTTTATGCGAAGGACCCAATGCGGGTCGCCGTTTGTGGAGATAACAGGCAATTAACCGAAAATATTTAATGATTCCCCCCTCTGGTATTATGAGTTGTAAAAATCAACCTGTAAATTTACAGGCTCTGTTTCGTACCAGTGAATCTTACAGCTAATGGGAAAAAGGATCATAACATCTGCATTATTGCTTGCCGTATTCTTTACTGTTCAAGCCCAGGATTTTTCTAACCGTGGAAAAGACTTTTGGGTGGCTTATGGCAATCACGTTCGGTTTACTTCCGGCAATCCGCTCAACGGTCAGGAGATGGTTTTATATCTTACCTCCACCCAAACGACCAGTTATACGATTTCCATTCCCGGCACAGGATGGTCCACCAGTGGTACAATACCTGCAAATACAGTAGTTACTTCTTTACCTATTCCAAAAGCAGGAGGTAATGATGCCCGTTTAACCACTGAAGGAAAATTTAACCGTGGCATACATGTTACAGCCGATAAACCGGTGGTGGCCTATGCACATATTTATAATCAAAATGTATCCGGGGCAGGAATTTTATTTCCTACCAACACACTGGGAAGGGAATATTATTCCATCAATTTTACGCAGCAGTCAAACGAAGGCAATTCTTATTCCTGGTTTTATGCTATTGCCACTGAAGACAGTACCAGGATAGAGATCACCCCATCTGCAGCTACGCTTAATGGCAGACCAGCAGGTGTTCCGTTTGATACCTTGCTTATGAAAGGGGAAGTGTACAATGTAATGTCGTTTACTGATCTTACTGGTTCCCGAATCCGTTCGATTAGCACCGGTACCAATGGATGTAAACGTATTGCTGTTTTTTCCGGTAGCGGAAAAATATTTATTGAATGTGGAGATGGCAGTCAGCAATCAGCTGATAACTTAATTCAGCAATGTTTTCCTGCTACGGCATGGGGTAAAAAATATATTACTGTGCCTACGCAAAACATGAAAAATAATTATTTCAGGGTGGCCGTTACCGATCCGTCAACAGTAGTAAAAAGAAATGGTGTAGTTCTAACGGGATTGATCAATGGGTTTTATTATGAATTTAAAAGCAATACACCTAATATTATTGAAAGTGACAAGCCGGTAATGGTATCGCAATACATTACTACCCGTACCCAATGCGGCAATTTTGCCTTTGGAAGTAATAGCGGGCAGGGTGGTGATGGTGACCCGGAAATGATATATCTGAGCCCGGTGGAACAGACGGTAGATAATATTACACTCAACTCCACACCAAATTTTGAGATAAATGAACATTATGTAAATGTGGTTATTAAGACAAATGCCATCAATAGTTTTACACTAGATGGCGGAAGTTTTGCGGGTTCTTTTACACCGGTAGCCGCAGATCCCACTTATTCGTATGCACAAATTCCTGTAGGGCAGGGGCAGCATAATTTAAAAGCAGATTCAGGGTTTAACGCTATTGCTTACGGATATGGATTTGCAGAATCATACGGGTACAATGCTGGTGCCAATGTTATTGATCTGTATCAATACATTTCCACGCAAAATCAATATGCTACGGTAAAGAGCCCCACAGCTTGTAAAAGTTCGCCTTTTATTATTTCTATTACATTGCCTTATCAGCCACTTTCCATGACATGGGATATACCCAATTATCCAAAAGTTACTATTAATGCACCTTTGTTTGATTCTACTTTTAAGCTTGGGGATAAACAATTGTATTATTATAAACTACCTGCTACTTATGTATATGATAATATAGGAACCTATCCCATTAAGGTAACCATCAATAACCCAACAGCAGAAGGTTGCCCCGGAATACAGGAAGTAGATTTTGACCTGGAAGTTTTTTCACCTCCCACTGCATCTTATACTTATACAACTACAGGTTGTGTAACGGACTCACTGGCCTTTACTGATAACAGTAACGGTAATGGACGACCGGTAGCCAAATACTTCTGGGATTTTGGTGACGGTAAATTTGATTATACCAAAAACCCCAAACATAAATATGCTTTACCCGGCACCTATACCGTGCAATATTCCATCTTAACAGATATAGGTTGTTTGTCGGATACCTTAAAGAAAGTAATTTCTGTAAGCAATCCGCCCATTGCTGATTTTAGTATCAGTAATCCCAATTGCGAAGGCAAACCCATAACCTTTACCGATAAAACAGTAACCAATGGATCAACCATTGTAAAATGGAACTGGGATTTTGGAAATGCTATCACCAATGCTGCGCTCAATGGTAATCCTGTTACCAATAGTTATGCCACCGTGGGAACGTACAAAGCAAAATTGTTTGTGGAAACCAGTACGGGTTGTAAAAGTTTAACGGATAGTTTAAATGTAATCGTTTATAATAACCCGGTAGTTGATTTTAGTATACCTTCTACCGTATGTTTACCATCTGGTTTATCGCAGTTCAATGATCTGTCAACCATTGCAGATGGTACACAGGCACAGTTTACATATATATGGGACTTTGGTGATCCTGCATCAGGAGCTGCTAATGGATCCATTGTAAAAAATCCATCGCATAATTATTCAGGTGTTGGTCCGTACAACATTAAGTTAAGAGTTACATCAAAAGATGGTTGTTTTACTGAGAATACAAAAGCACTTACCAATATTTATCCGCAGTCAAAAGCTAATTTTAGTTTTCCAGCAGAGCTTTGTTTAGGCGCCACCGCCAGCTTTACGGATATGAGTGATGGTAAGGGAAGAACAGTTACACAACGCTTCTGGGATTTTGGGGATGGTACTACTTCCATACTTATCAATCCAACCCATACCTATGCCATTGCAGATACATTTGATGTTAAACTCTATATTAAAACAGATGTAGGTTGTAACAGCGATACGATCGTAAAAAAGATCATCATCAATCCTTTGCCCAAACCAGATTTTACGATCACCAATCCTTCCTGCGAAAAAAATGCTGTTACGGTTAATGATATTTCTCAGGCATTTGCGGGATCTATCATTAAATGGAACTGGGATCTGAATGATGGGACGGTTTTAAATAACACTAACAATACACCATTTACACATACCTATAGCAACTGGGGTAACTATACCGTAAAGCTGGATATTGAAACCAATAAAGGATGTAAGAGTTTGCCGTTTAGCAAAACGATAAAAATTAATCCATTACCCAAGCCTGGTTTTATATTGCCGGAAGTATGTTTGGATGATGCGTTTGCATTATTCCTCGACAGTAGTAAAATTGCTGATAACAGCCAGGCCTTGGTTACCTACAAATGGGTGCTGGATGATCCTGCTGCTACGCCAGCTAACCCTAATGTTTATACTGTAAAAAATCCGCAACATAAATATGCCGCTATTGGTAATTACACTGCCAATCTTATTGTTACTTCCAAAGATGGTTGTGTGGATTCATTAAAACAATCCTTTACCGTTAATGGGGATATACCAAAAGCTGATTATAATATTGCCACCTTAACAAGTTTGTGCAGTAATGATTCCATTGCTATTGCAAACATCTCCAGCGTAAATTTTGGTAATGTTACCAAGGTGGAAATTTATTGGGACTGGGCAAACAATCCTGCATTAAAAGATGTAGATGATCTGCCGGCAACCAATAAATTATACAAACACATCTATACAAATTTCCAATCTCCGGTAACCAAAACATTCCAGGTAAGAATGCTGGCCTATTCCGGAGCTACTTGTGCAGATGAACAAATAAAACCTGTTACGGTTAATGCAAGTCCTAAAATTCAGTTCAACATCATTCCCGGAATATGTTTGGATGCACAAGCCTATCAAATTACGCAAGCAAAAGAACTGAGTGGATTGAGCGGATCGTTTACCTATAGTGGCAAAGGAATTTCTGCTGCCGGTTTATTTGATCCTGTTGCTGCCGGAGTAGGAGTGCATACGATCAAATCTCTTTATACAAGTACTGCCGGTTGCCGGGACAGTGCTACCAATACGATTGAGGTATGGCCAAGACCTACCGGCGATTTCAATATCCTTAATCCAAATTGCGAAACACAAGCTATAACCTTTGCCGATAAATCGGTTGCCAATGCAGGTAATCTTGCAAAATGGAACTGGAGTTTTGGTGATGGTGGTACTAAAACAGGTAATCCTGCAACGCATGTATTTGCAGCTGCAGGTAATTCAACTGTTACATTACAGGTGATTACTGACAGGGCTTGTACCAGCGTACCCGTAACAAAAAATATTAAGATCAATCCATTACCAAAAGTTGATTTTGATTTGCCTAAGGTTTGTTTGCCGGCAGGTACTGCACCTTTTGCTGACAAATCAACTATTGCAGATGGCACACAGGCACAGTTTAGTTACTTGTGGAATTTTGGTGATGTAAATGCAGGTGGTAATAATGCCAATACTTCAACTTCAAAAAATCCTACTCATAATTATTCTGCATTAGGTCCTTATACTGTTTCATTAAAGGTTACTTCCAAAGATGGATGCAGTAGTGCTGCCAGCAAACAATTAACAGAAGTATTTCCGCAGCCACAAGCAATGTTTAATGCTGTGAACGAAGTATGCGTAGGTAAAGACATTCAGTTTACGGATTTAAGTTCTGGTATTGTTAGTCCGGTTAATAAGTGGCAATGGAATTTTGGAGATGGAACCAGTTCATCGCTGCAAAGCCCGGTACATTTATATAAAGATCCTGGCTTTTATACGGCTACACTTACCATTTATACAACGGAAGGATGTGTATCTAATTTAAATACCAAACAAATTTCCATACGTCCTTATCCTGCTATCAGCGCCGGACCGGATCTTTTTGTACTGGAAGATGGTGAGAAAACAATTCAGTCTTCTGTAAATGCTTCTACACCTTATGGCAATATTGAAACTTATTTGTGGACACCATCAACCTATCTTTCTGCTACCAATATTTTAAACCCTGTTATTATAAATCCTAAGAACGATATCACCTATAAACTTACTGCAACCGGCACCGGTGGTTGTGTAAGTACAGATGAAGTATTTGTAAAAGTGCTGAAGGGATTGGTGATACCAAACACCTTTACACCTAATGGAGATGGTGCAAATGATACATGGATTATTCAATACCTGGATTCATACCCGGGCAGTGTGGTGGAAATTTATAATGCAGTAGGACAATTATTGTTCCGTTCCATTGGTTACAACAAACCCTGGGATGGAACTTATAATGGAAGCCCGTTACCGGTAGGTACTTATTATTATGTTATTGATCCGAAGAACAACCGTAAACCGGTAAGTGGTTATGTAACAATTTTACGTTAGGCGAGTCATGCAAAAAATTTTATTTCTCATATTGTTCAGTTGTCTTTGCGGTAGCATTAATGCACAGCAACGGCCTTACTATACACAGTATGTAATGAACAATTATATTTTAAATCCTGCCATTAGTGGAATAGAAAATTATACGGATGTAAAATTAAGTTACCGAAATCAATGGGTGGGAATAGAAGGCGCCCCGCAAACTTTTTATTTTACCATTCACGGTCCTATTGGTAAAAAAGATTACCGGCAAACGGCAACTTCTTTTGATATGAAAGGGGAGAACCCGAGAGGAAAAGCATACTGGGAGGAATATACTGCTCCCGAGCCACATCATGGAGTTGGGTTTAGTATGGTAAATTATAAAACAGGTTATATCAACCGCTTTTTTATTAATGCCAGTTATGCCTATCATTTGGGTCTTTCACCAAAAACAAATCTTGCTGCTGGTTTTGCAGGGGGTATATCCACGATAGGTATCGATGCAAGCCAGATCAAATTAGCCAACCCGATTGATCCGGCTATTGGTAATTCTATTGCTACTTTACGGAGAACAAAAGCTGAATTATCAGCAGGGCTGTGGTTATATTCATCCGATTATTTTGTTGGATTATCGGCACAGCAGATCATTCCTCAAAAACTGCAGTTAGTAAATAATAATTATGATAAAACTACTTTGGTGCCACATGTGTTTGCCACCGCAGGGTATCGCTTTTTTCTGAATGATGAAATTTCTGCACTGCCATCTGTAATGTTGCGCTATGTCCCTTCTGAGCCAATATTTGCAGATGCGAACATCAAGCTGCAGTATTTAGACAGGTTTTGGGTAGGTGGTAACATACGATTGAAAGAAGGATTTGCAGCCATGACAGGCTTTAATATTTCCAGCACCTTTAATGTCAGCTATTCTTACGAAGTAAATAACTCCCGGTATTTATTACAAAGCCAGCAAAGAGGCAGCCATGAAATTGTACTGGGATTTTTATTGGGTAATAAGTATGGCGATACCTGCCCCAGGAATGTATGGTAGTTTATAAACTTACGATCACTTTTGATTTCCTGCTTATCTTATTCTTTTGCGAAATTTTTATCGGGGGTGCCATTTGTCTGTAAAGTCTTATCCCTGTATCACCGGTAGTACATTCAGTATCTTTTTTTAACACGGCAGTTATTTCATCTGTATCACCCGGCATGGCCATCATTTCTTCATTATCGGGAGTTACAAAAACATAACTATTATTATTTACGAATGCTTTCAGCCTGGTCAAACTTTTAAGTTGTAATTTTTTTCTTTCTCTTGCTGCATTAAAATTTACAGGTTGCATGGGTATAAAAATTGTTGCCATGCTCATAGCAGAATCAAGTTTGCTGAGATCAGCCTGGTTCAATTGCAGCTGTAATTGAAGTTTCCCCAGCTCCAGGGTAATCTCATGCTGCATTTTTGCCCAGTCTTCTTTGGTAGGCAGGTTTTCCCATTCTTTTACCAGGTTAATTTTTTTAAATTCTTCCATTGCCTTTTTCATCTGTTCGTTCTCAACTCTTCTGTACCTGTTATTTTTAAAAGCCTGTTCCACTTTTGCAGCAGGAAATTCAGGAACTACAAAGCTTTTCATCCTGGGAAATGATTTTTCATTAATCCCGTCCGCAGCGGGTGCATCAGGTGTTTCTGCGTAGGTTAAAAAATCATTTGCCTGAATTCTTTCAAAAACTGCTTCTTTTTGTTTCTGCAAATTTTCCATCTCAAAATCATCTGCCAATGTTTCGCTGTTATTGGCATCATCAATCAGTTTTATTTTATTGTTTTCCACTTTTACCCGCAAAGAGTTTTTCTTTTGTGCATCAAATAACACAATGTCGCCGGCAGGATTTTTTTCTATGATGGAAGGCGTTAGAACAATTTTATTTGCATTTAAAGTTGTTGCAAAACCAGATTTAGTGAATGCTTTCTGATCGGTTTTATTTTTTGATACGGGTTTAATCCATGCAATTGAACTGAAGATGATGGCTGTCACTAAAAAAGCAACCAGCCGGTTCCGGTAATTATATTGATCTGACGGAATATTCAGAATTCGTTTTACCCTGTTCAGCAACTGGCCATCGTTACCGGTAGCTTTTAATAGCAGTGGTACAGAATTGATCCTGTTTTTTTCCAGGGCGAGTAATGCCATGGCATAAGTTTCGGGCTGGTTACGAAAACGCAAAACAAAATCATCGCAACTGTTTTCCCTTTCCTTCTTAAGTTGAACGGCTAATAAAACAGCAAAGGGATTAAAGAATAAAAGTGTTTCCGAAACAGCTACCAATAAATTAATGAGGTAATCATTTCGTTTGATATGTCCCAGCTCATGCAGCAATATGGTTTCCACCTGCTCGGGTGTTAATTGATTGATGGTGGCGATGGGTAATAAAATAACCGGCTTAAAAAAACCTAGTGTGGCAGGCACATCAATTTTTTCGCTCAGCCACACCGAAACTTTTTTATGAATAGCTGCCTGCTCTGTTAAATGGATAAAGTGTTCGGCCCATTGTTGCTGCAAAGGAAATAAACCTTTTGTTTTAATCAGGTGCGATTGGTTCCAGGCATATAATAAGCGTACAAATAAAAATGCAAAAACCAAAAGATAGGCTGCTGATAAATAAGGAAGATATTTTTCAAGAAAGATACTGGCAGTATTAATAAAAGAATAAAAACTGCCGGAAGTAGCGGTTAATGAATTCCATGTTGCCTGGTTTTGAATTTTGTCTCCCTGCAATATTACTACCACTTCATTTTGCAGGGTAAAATATTTTGAGAGTAATCCATATATAAACCAACTGCTTCCAGTAAGTAGCAGGAGCGTAGCCATAAAGTTTTTTATGGAAGGCCCGGCTTTTTTATTAAACGCTGTAAATAGCTGGTAACATAACCAGAGGGCTGCTAATTGCCATAAACTGTTTGCAATGGCCCACCCGAGCGATTGAATAAAAGCAGATTGGTTCAGCAGTTGCATGCTACTGGTTTTTCAGGTTATCCAATAATTTTTGTATTTCTTCCAGTTCACGACGGCTGGTTTTATGATTACCCAGTGCCTGCATCACTAATTGAGTGGGGGACCCCTGGAACAATGTATCCACCATTTTACCCACAAATTGTTTTTGTGTTTTTTCCCGGCTAACCAGGGCTTCGTAAATATGGGTCTTATTAGAATCATCTCTTTTTACCAAGCCTTTTTCAAACATGATCTGCATTAGTTTTAGTGTTGTAGTGTAACCCACATCTTTCGATTGGGCCAGTGCTTCATGTACATCTCTTACCGTAGCTTTTTCTTTATTCCAGAGAACCTGCAGTATTTCTAATTCACTTTCTGTTGGCTTAACTTGTTTTGCTGACATAGTATTACGATTCGTTTCGTATCAAATATACGACTTGGTTCGTAACAGCAATGGCCGTTCATAAAATTTTAACGAAAATGAAAAAAATGGGAGGGGCTAAAAAAAAGAGAGCCCCGAGGTAGAAACAACGGGACTTCGGTATATGGTTCTGATTAGACTCTTTCGGCTTTCGCCAATATTTTTATTGTGTTCTTTTTTTAGAGCGTTAAAGATAAGGAAAGGTTGCTTAGTTCTCAGAAATTTTCAGATTAAAATTTTTCTTACCATTAAAAAATTGTTTGAATTTTTCAGTGGTAGCTGTGTCAACAGCTTTTCCGTTAACAACCAGGTTACCGTCTTTTACTTCTATGCTGTAACTGTTGCCTTCGATCAATTTTGCAGATTTTAAGGCATCAATTAAAGGTTTAAACTCTGCTTCAACCGTTCCGTTTTCAACTTTTACATTGATCGTTGAAGTTGTATCACTGGCCGCAGCAGCTTCACTTCCCTGCTGGTAAGTAACTGTTACATTTTTTGTTTCCTTTTTCGTATGGCTTTTAGCGGTTCCATGTAACTGGGCCAAAGTAGGAGCAATTACAAGGGAAACAATACTCATGAGTTTAATTAAGATGTTCATAGAAGGGCCGGAAGTATCTTTAAAAGGATCACCCACAGTATCACCTGTTACGGAAGCTTTATGCGGCTCAGACTTTTTGTAATACATCTCGCCATTTATTTCAACACCTTTTTCAAAACTCTTTTTAGCATTATCCCAGGCACCACCGGCATTGTTCTGAAACATACCCATCAGTACACCACTTACCGTTGCACCAGCTAAGAAACCACCTAATGCTTCCGGGCCCATGGTAAACCCAATAATGATTGGGGAAAGAATTGTAATTGCACCTGGCAACATCATCTTCTTAATAGAAGCATCTGTTGAAATAGCCACACATTTATCATATTCCGGTTTGCCTGTACCTTCCATAATACCCGGAATGGTTTTAAACTGGCGGCGAACTTCTTCCACCATCGCCATAGCTGCTTGTCCTACTGCACGGATGGCTAAAGATGAAAAGATAAATGGGATCATACCGCCCACAAACAAACAAGCCAGTACATCTGCTTTATAAATATTGATACCATCAATCTTTGCTACACCAACAAAAGCAGCAAACAATGCCAATGCTGTTAATGCAGCAGAAGCAATGGCAAAACCTTTTCCGGTTGCAGCAGTAGTATTACCTACGGCATCTAATACGTCTGTTTTTTCACGAACTTCTTTTGGCAACTCACTCATTTCTGCAATACCACCTGCATTATCTGCAATAGGACCAAATGCATCAATAGCTAATTGCATAGCTGTTGTTGCCATCATACCTGCAGCAGCAATGGCTACACCATATAAACCTGCACAGGCATAAGAACCATAGATACCACCTGCCAATACTAATATGGGAAGGAAGGTTGATTCCATACCTACGGCCAAACCACCAATAACGTTAGTAGCATGTCCGGTTGAAGACTGACGTATAATACTCAGCACGGGACGTTTGCCCATGGCGGTATAATATTCCGTAATGATGCTCATTAAAGTACCCACTACCAGGCCAACAGCAATAGCACCAAGCACCCCCCATTTGGTAAATTCCAAACCACGCAGTTCCATTGTTTCAGGTAAGATATAGTAAACTAAACCTACAGAAGCCAATGCAGTGAGTATAATAGAACCCCAGTTACCCATGTTCAATGCTTTTTGCACTACATCGGTACTGATAGCTGCGGATTCACTTATCTTAACAAATAAAGTTCCTACTATAGAAAATAAAATGCCAACACCAGCAATTAACATTGGTAACAAAATAGGAGCAAGTCCCCCAAATTTATCGTGAGATACTGCTTCCTGTCCCAATACCATGGTAGCTAAAACGGTAGCAACATAAGAGCCGAACAAATCAGCACCCATACCGGCTACGTCACCTACATTATCACCTACGTTATCTGCAATAGTTGCGGGGTTACGTGGATCATCTTCAGGAATACCAGCTTCCACTTTACCAACTAAGTCAGCACCCACGTCGGCAGCTTTTGTATAAATACCACCACCCACACGGGCAAACAGTGCTATCGATTCGGCACCCAATGAAAAACCGGTAAGTACTTCAATTGTTTTAAGCATTTCATCACTATCAACAACTGTGGCTCCGAAATATGATTTTAATAATATGAACAAACTTCCTAAACCAAGAACAGCCAAACCAGCCACACCCAGTCCCATTACAGAACCACCGGTAAAAGAAACTTTTAATGCTTTACTTAAACTGGTACGGGCTGCATGAGCAGTTCTTACATTGGCTTTAGTGGCTACTTTCATTCCTATATAACCAGCGGTAGCGCTGAACACTGCACCTAAAATAAAAGCTATAGCAATTGTCCAGTCAGAATGAGGATTGCTGCGGGACATCAGCACCAGCAGAATAGCAACAATTACTACAAAATAGCCCAGGATTTTCCATTCGGCTTTAAGGAAAGCCATGGCGCCTTCGGCTATATAATTGCTGATTTCCTTCATGCGGTCGGTACCTGCATCCTGCTTAGATACCCAATTAAACTTAATAAGTGTGTAAAGAAGTCCGATAAAACCCATTACCGGTACGAGGTAGATCAATTTCTCCATATACAGTTTATTATAAGCTGTTGATTTTAAGGTCGGCAAAGATAGGGGGAAAGCGTTAAAAATAGAGCAGTGGGGAGAATTTGGTATTTGGGGGGAAGGAAGCGAGTTGTGAGTGGTGAGTATTGAGAGAAAAGGGGAAGATTTGATAAGGTGGGAGAGTGTATGCTTTAAATATGGTTGATTATGGCCAGCGGAAATAACAGCTTATTACTGCATAAAATGAGGGGGTAGATAGCGAAACAAATTGTGGTAAAGCAATATGGAAACAAAAAGATTATTACAAAACACCCGGATATGTGTGGTATTAAGCCGAGTAAGCAACAGAAAAAAACGTAGTTGCTTTGCGGATGCGGTGGCGTATGCGCAGGGGATTTTAAATGACCGGTTAAGTAGGCGGCTTATGGCAGGAAGGTTAAGAAAGGGCAGACGGTTTATCATTTTGCGATAAAGGAGTTTTTGGGAAAAGGGTGATTACACGAAATGATTTGATGATTTGAAAATGTGGTGATGTGATGGGGGAGTTGCTCACAGATGGCAGGAATGGGTGGAAGAACTGGTTGCTAAAAAATAAATCAAAATGAGTTTAACTAATAACGTGACTATTGTTTAACAATCGGTATTACAGCTACAGATCCTTCGCCATCTGTAATTTTTACCTGGTATAACCCCTGGGCAAAAGTTGCTAGCCTAACCGGGAACTTATTTTTACCCAGTATAATCAATAAAGGTTGTGCATATACCAGTTTACCGAGTATATCATATACTTTCAGGCTGGCCTTGGCAGGTTTGGTTGATTCAATTTCGATTATTATCCATTCAGTATAAGGATTGGGCCATATATGCAAAGAATTTCTTCCCGAAGGCAAATCAAATATACCGGTGGCAATTTTATCACTTAATGTACATCTTGAAAAAGAAGCAATAGTATTTGTTTCTACAAAATTGGTCGCAGCGTTCCGGTTACTAAATCCTGCATAAGCCCAGTTAATTTTATCTGTACTCTTCCACATGGATAAACCTGCTTCTGTTTTTCCGTTTAACTCCGCATCAAAGTAATTGATGCGGAGTGTTGCATTTAAATTAGTGTTTGTTGCGGGGGAAATATCATAATAACGGTTAATGCTGAAGCCCGGAATGGCCAGATCTGTTTGTGAAACATGACCACGTTTGATAATGGTACTCCCTAAATTTTGGGTGGAAGTTATTACTGCGCCCAGATTGCCGGGGTTAGCTGCTGAAGGTGCATTTAATGTGGAGACAATTTGAATATACCCGCCAGTTGCTCCTGTTAACCAACTTGTTTCTGTTTCCCCACTGACTACTCCATTTGAGGAAAGAATAAGGATGTTATTATTCAAATCCAGTAAACCAGAAGTAAATTTTAATGTGCTGCCGATATTGATTCCTCTTTGCAATGAAATTTTTGCTGAGCCGGTTTTTGCCATTTCCAAAATATCGAACAATGGTGCAGACAAACCACTGATCGTATTGTTTTGTATGCCGGTAAATTTAAAACTGCTATTACCTGTTAACTGGTTAATAGTCCCATCATTGGATAAATTAATATCCTGAAGTACAATAATCGCATTGCCACCGGAAAAAATGTATGTGCCAGAATTAATTTTTACAGCACCCTGTGCATGCAACATTACAGGTACAAGAAACGGTAAAGCAATTATATTTTTAAGTTTCATAAAATTTAATTTACGCAGTCTTTTGTTTATAGTTGTAATCAAAAAAAATCAGTCAAATGCTATTTAAAGGGCATCTCTAAAAACCCGTTTTTTTGTTGACGAAATTTAAATAGATGATTTTTGATGCAGTTTGGTTAAAAAAAATCGATTTCAGTTTTCAATTCCGTGATGTTTTTGCATTCCGATTTATCTTTTTGTGCCCTTTTACGTATAGGGTTTTGGTAATGTGAGCGGTTTTGAATTTATGTTACAGGACCGGTCAAACGGATCGCTGGATAAATTAGGTAATACAGCATGGGCTTTTATCGGTGCACTGATGCAATGCAAAGAAATTGCTTTTGCCTTTACCACATTTGCAGCTGGCAATCCGCAATATACTATTGAAGTGGATGATTTGAAAGCAAAACAACTTGGCGTGTCTGTAACAGAACTGATGCAGACACTGCAAATATATTATGGCGGAAGTTTTGTTTCTGATTTTAACCGGTTTGGAAAATACTACCGTGTAATGGCTCAGGCAGATATTTCTTACCGGAATGATGCTAATTC
>JACPOD010000081.1 GCA_016185185.1 Sphingobacteriales bacterium
GATAAATAGAGCCCAATAGCCGACCCTATTTCTCCTCCCAAAAAAAGTGAAATTTAAAAAAGCGATTAAGCTAAAATTGATTTTAACTTAATCGCTTTACAAGTTCTATTCTAAAAGGAGAGCTTTTTCAGTGCCCTCCCCAAAAGGAGGGGGTAATTTTTGATTCCAAAAACAACTGTAAAAAATAGTTAATAAATTAATTTGCCGGGTCAGCCGGGGTATTTGAATTACCATCTCTTTCCTGTTGCGGATAAGGGTAAAAATTTCTGGTACGCTCTGGAGAGGTATCCGTTGGTCCTGGGCGACCAAAACGTCTGCTATCTTCAATTTTCAGTCCGCTTAAATACATTTCAATACATCTATTTTTAAAAATTTCAAGAAGTAAGGATGGTTGATCCATAGTCCCGCTATATGCTGGTAAGTCTGCGCCAACTCCAAAAACATCATTTACTGGTTTTTTTGTTAATACCAAATCGAGAAAGTTTTTAGAAGAAGTAAAATTATTTTTCCTGGCATAGGCCTCTGCCTGAATCAATAACATTTCACCCGGTTGATAAATGGGTATTGGTGAAGCATCGTTTTGGAAAAAACCGGATCCGTTTGCAGCAACTTTTGTCAGATGAAAAGCAATTCGCTTGTCATTGGGGTCTGGCAATAATGAGCCACTTAATCCAAAATTTGGTTTAATCCCATAAACATTAGCAGTAGTAACACCTGAGCGAAAAACTGGATTGGGATTAACATTATTGTAAAAGAAAACGGATTTTTTACTTAAATCAACCGCTGCGGCTTTTGTGATAGCAGCATCGTTATTGCCAAGCATATTGTTATAACGTGCAGATAAAGCCAATAACGTATTTTTTAAATCAATTTCATTTCCTACCTGAGAGATAAAACTTGCTGGAACAGTAGTTGTATTTAATAAAGCACTGGCCTGGTCCAGAAGTTCTATTGCTTTAGTAAGTGCTTCTATTCTTGTATTAAAACTTGCATTAGCTCCATTGGTAATTGGTACTTTTTCCCAGAAAGCGGCCATTGTACCTAATGCCATCGCCTTATACAAATGGCCGTAAATGCGGAGTGAATTTTTTAGATTTACTTCTCCAACCTTATCAGAATTATTAATTAAAATTTGAGCTTCACTGTTTACAATATTTGTCGTAGTCCACAAACTGGCTAAAACGCCATTACTTGGAGCAACATTAGTACCTCCATTTTCTAATTGAGCTAAGTCTGCATTACCAGCATTTTGAACTACCAATTCTTTTGTTGATAAACCACTGGAAGAGATGGCCTGATAGATGGACGCAGGACCGAGGTTGTTTACTGCGAACCTGTTTTTAATGCCTACTACCACTTTGATCATTGCATCAGGAGACGTATAAACATCATCCTGAGTAGGGGCGTTTGGGTTTTTGTATTCTTTTTTGCAACCCGCAAATGAAATAAGCAAGCTGAGTAAAAAAGTATTTAATATTATTTTCATGATTTTTTTTTTAAAAATTAGCAATAACAGAAATTTGGAAGGATCTTGGAATAGGAAAAGCACCAAAGTCATTTCCCCTTACAATTGACTGGCCAGAAGCATTAATTTCAGGGTCAAATCCATTATAATTATCCCATGAAATCAGGTTTCTGCCAACGAGTGAGATTTTCAGACTTTCGGCGAATTTCACTTTGTTGATTGTGTAAGTAAGTGCTATTTCTCTCAATTTGGTAAAAGTGCCATCCTGAACATGTTCTTCCTGAATTCTTGGGCCAATGAAACCTCCAATTGCAGCTACCCATCCTCTGGGTACTTCTCCATTTAATTCTTTTTGCGCTAATTTTCCGTTGCCTACATTATTACGGGTTATCCAATCCCAGTTATATACTTCGAAGCCTGCAACACGGTCTATTTGAATTCTTAAGGAAAAGTTTTTGTATGAGAACTCATTAACCAGTGTTGCTGTATAATCCGGATTAGGATCGCCAATTACTTTTCTTAAAGGTGTTCCTGATGGTTGCCCATTAGCATCCCGAACCGGTTTACCTGTTGCATCGCCTCTTTCAACTTGTGGTAATTTAAAACCATTCACATCTCTTAATAATAATGAACCATCTGCATTTCTTGCATAATAATTTATATAATAAACACCTACCGGGTAACCTTCTAATACTCCTTGTGTAGCTCCTGCATCAAAACCTATGAACCCGGCATTTTGATAAAGCTTGGTTATTTTATTTTTATTTTTATTAAAAAGTATAGAAGCATTCCACTGGAAGTCTTTTGTGCTTACCGGGTTGCCTGTTAGCATTAATTCAATTCCCTTATTAGTCATTTCTCCCAAATTATCAACTAATGAAGAAGCACCATTAGAAGGTGCAATATTAAATGGTAACACCAGGTCTGTAATTTTTTGACTATATAGTGAAAATTGTAACCCTAGTCTTCCTTTCAGAAATTGCATATCTGCGCCGCCTTCAAATTCTTTTTTTATTTCGGGGCGTATATCAACATTCCCAATTTGATTACGGGGTGCAAAACCACCACCAGTATAGCTGATTGGCAGATAAGTAACAAACCTGTCGTATGCTCCAATGCCTGTTAAATTCCCGGCCTTCCCGTATGACATACGCAGCTTAAGCGTATTAAACCAGTTACTTGCTTTATTATCTTTCCAGAAACTTTCATCTGAAATACTATAGCTTAAACTTGCTTTAGGATAGAATATGTTCTGAGCATCTTTACTAAAAGCTGATGAACCATCAAACCGTCCTGCTCCTGTCAAAAACAATTTGTTTTTATATCCAAATGTTTGCTGGAAGAAATATCCAAAAATAGATTGTTCTGTTCTTGTATCAACAGGTGTTGTAAATAGATTTTGTGCAGCTCCGATAGTACGTACAATTGGAATTAAATCTCTGCCCTCCTGGGCTGCATAAGTTGTTTTAATGTATTGTGCTGAGTAGCCGGCAGAACTTGTGGATTGTATATTGTTATTAATATTGAATTTGTAGGAGCCCACAACATCTGATGTCCATTGAAAATAATTATAACGGGCATAGCTTACGTACCCATCAGGAAAGAATGCGGCTGATACGTTATCATAAGGAATTCTTGACTGGTAAGTATTACCCGATTGAGAATAGGTATCAAAACCATTTGTAACATCAATATTCAAACCTCTGATTGGTGTTAAACTAACTTTTAGATCAGCAAGACTTCTGTTTGTTTCAGAGCGTAAATCATAAGTTTCAATAACAGATAATGGATTCATCCTTACTCTTTCAACAGCTAATAAATTTCCATTAGCATCTCTTTCATTAATATTCCAAACATTATCGATAATTGTCATTGTACTTATAGGTGAGAAAAAGTTATTGCCGTTAGGTAAGTCTTTTGACCGGGAATTACTGTATAAAGCACCACCAGAGACTTTTGCCCATTTGTTTACGGTAATGTCTCCTCTGAATTTTAATCCATATCGCTGAAAATTAGTATTACGTATAATACCATCATTTTTTAAATAGGAACCTGAAATATAATAGCTGCCTTTATCAGTGCCGCCACTAACTGCAATATGATTATCAGTTCCTGTAGAACTTTTAAAAATGTCATCCTGGTAATCATATCTTGTTACAGCATATTTTGATTCAATAAGTCTGCCACCTAACGCCGCTGGACCGGTTCCAACAGTGCTGCTTAAATTTGCTATAGTCGTTAATCGGTCACCTACTGTTGATAACCTAGCATCACCGGGCACTCCAAATCTTAATGGTGTAGTATTTAGATCCAGCCTTTTTCTTAAAGAGTTAAATTGTAAGCTCGTTGTTAATGTAACTTTTGCTTTCCCGGATTTACCTCTTTTGGTAAAAATTTGTACAACACCATTACTAGCTCTTGATCCATAAATTGCGGCTGCAGCGGCCCCATTGATAACTTCTACTCTCTCAATATCATTCGGATTAATATCAACCAACCTGTTAGCACCGGTTTGTATGCGGGCTCCTTGAGCATCTGCATTAAGGTTAAGTACATTTGCAGAGCTATTATCGATAATAACTCCATCTACAATGTATAAAGGCTCAGAAGAGCCAAATACTGAGCCAACACCACGTAGTTTTATGGATATACCACCAGCAGGATCACCTGAGTTTTGCGTAACCTGTGCACCCATTACACGTCCATTTAAAATGGCACTTAGGTTTGATGCGCCGGTGTTTTGTAATTGAGCGGCATTAATTGTTGAAATAGAGTTGCCCAATTGTTTTTTAGATGTTCTTACATTAGTACCCGTTACAACCACTTCATCCAGCCCTAATGCATCTGTTGATAACGAAGCATCAACAGTATAGGATTCATCAGAACCAATTTTTAATGTTGCTTCTTTTGATTTGAACCCTACGCCTGTAAATTCAATCACATAAGTGCCGGCTTTTAAATCTGCTATTATAGTATAGTTACCCGACACATCAGTAGAGCCGCCATAAATGGTATTTCTGATTGTAACAGAAATGCCCGCAACACCACCACTATTATTATTAGTTACTTTACCACTGATTTTTTTCTGTGCCCCGGCCGATGAAGTCAGGAGGGTCATAATGATAAGCAGGACTGGTAATTTAAACCTGCTTACCCATTGTGGAATGTTTCTTTTCATATCGCAGTTTTTGTAGTTTATAAAATGGTTAATGATTTTTGATGATATGCTTGCAGGGTTGGATCGTTGGGTGATAATTCAGTGATCAGTACATCAATGTCGCTGGTGTCACAGATCTTTATTCGTTGAACAGCATTAATTTTTTCAGAGATTGCAAGGGCCACTACTTTTTTAGATGACTGTATCATGGCTTTTTTTAACTGCACTACATCCCAGTCATTATCGGTAACACCTTCGTGTGCATCAATAGCATTTATTCCCAGGAAACAAAGATCAGCATTGATTTGCTGTATGCTTTTGATCGCTTCTGCACCAACTGTTATCTGGGAACTTTTGGAAAGTTTATCTCCAATAATGATCACTTCAATATTGGGATGATGCATGTATTCAAAAGCAACAGGTAAACTGCCCGTAATAAATGTGGCATGCAGATTTTCCGGAAGCATCCGGGCTAATTCAATAATAGTGGTGCCACCCGAAGTAAGTACAAACATTCCATCTTCAATTAAAGTAATTGCTTTTTGTGCAATTACTTTTTTGTTTTCGATAGAATATATATTTTGAAGTAGGCATTTAGCTACTCCATTTTTAATTGGTTAATTGTTACTGGTTGATGATACATCATTCTTCCAGTTATGTTATTAAAAATTCTTTCTACTGTATTGCATCTGTTAAACCTGTAACAAAACTCATCAAGATA
>JACPOD010000082.1 GCA_016185185.1 Sphingobacteriales bacterium
AAAAGATTATTTTTGTTGTTTACGTATTGAAAGAAAAAACATGGCTATATTAAAATTCAGGATTTACTGGGAAGAAGACGATGCAGTGTACAGGGACATTGCGATAAAACATACACAGAACTTTAAAGAATTGCACGAAACGATTCTAAAAGCGTATGAGTTTGACAATAAACACAAAGCTACTTTCTGCCGTAGCAATGATGCCTGGCAAAGAGGTAAAGAAATAACGCTGGAAAAATATGACAAGCAATATGCGGCAGAACCGTTGCTGATGGAAAATACAATGATTGGTTCCGAAATTCGTGACCCTAACCAAAAGTTTATATACGTTTACGACTTTAATAAAAATTGGGTTTTTTGGGTTGAGCTGATTAATGTAACCAAAGAAGAATCTGGTAAGTTAATATATCCTGCTGTGGTAAGAACAGAAGGTATTGCTCCCAGTCAATACGGAACTAAAGGTATTGTAGGCGATAAACTTACAGAGGTTGAAGAAAAATATGATTTAACACATGGTGCAGAAGGTTTTGGTGAAGAGGGCGAAGACGTTGGTGATAGCGGAGAGGAGGAAGAAGGTGGTGAAGAGGTTGCTGAAGATGATTTAATATAAATTAAAGTTTAGAGTTCTTTACAAACTCAAAAACTATTATGCATAAAAGTTCCTTTCAAAAAGCGAAGACCTGTGTAGTTGTTGTTGGTCCAACGGCGGTAGGTAAAACATCTCTCGCTATCGACCTGGCGAAAAAATATCAAACTCAAATTATCTCAGCAGATTCCCGCCAATGTTATAAAGAAATCTCTATTGGAGTAGCTAAACCATCCTTGCAGCAGTTGGCTGAAGTAAAACATCACTTTATTAATTCCCATTCAATAAGGGAAGAAGTAAATGCAAGCGTATTTGAAAAATTTGCTTTAGAAGCCGTGAACCATATTTTTAAAAATCATGATGTAGCTGTTGTGGTGGGAGGTACAGGTTTGTATATTAATGCCTTTTGTAATGGTATTGATGAGATGCCGGATATTGAACCCTCTGTTCGAAGAAAGATCATTCAATCTTATATTGAGAACGGTTTGGAATGGTTGCAACAACAGGTAAAAATGAATGATGAACTTTATTATTCAACCGGTGAGATACAAAATCCCCAAAGGTTGATGCGGGCACTGGAAGTAAAATTATCAACAGGAAAGTCTATACGGGAATTTCAGTCAAAAAATAAAGTTTACCGGGATTTTAATATTATTAAAATTGGCTTACAATTACCTAAGGAAGAATTACACCGAAATATCAATAACCGTTTAGATGAAATGATGAAGGAAGGATTGCTGGATGAAGCTCAATCGATGCTGCCATATAAAGAACTCAATGCTTTGCAAACTGTAGGTTACCAGGAGTTTTTTGATTATTTCAGCGGAGAGATAAGTTTGGAGGAAGCTGTGGAACTGGTTAAAAAAAACACACGTCACTATGCCAAACGGCAAGTGACGTGGTTCAAAAAAGATACTTCTACTAACTGGTTTTCTATGTCAGATATTGTATCCCTGGTTTTCTATTTAGATGCAAGCATCTAGTGTACTGTATATAATTTCTTTCTTTATGATAAAGTAACCTTCTGTAGAAATGTGTAACCAAAACTGGTTATACTGAATCGGGCTGCAGTCTTTCACTCTTTTCTTGCACAATACCTCAAATCCATCTTTTACTTTTTTAATTCCTGCCACTTCTTTTTTATTAAAATCAAATTCATAGCCATAAGCAAGTGCCAGTACAGCCGCATCACCCTCACTATCCACATCTCCTATAAATTCTTTTAGTTTGGGTATTGAATTGTAAACATTTACCTGGCCGCATTTGGCCGTGAGTACATAATTAAAAAAACAGATTGGTGTACAGTCTTCTGCAAACCCAGTTTCCTGAATAGGTAATTTCTCAATCAAATCAAGGCAGGCACCACCAAGTTCCATTTTATTGCCCACAGAGGCTCTAACCACATACATTTCATTGCCCATAGGTCCCTGCCCTGACGACATCCGTAACTCCGCATAATCAAAAGCAGCCGTTGGTTTGAGAGATAAGAGGATACTGGAATTTTCCACTTTGGTAAACTCTTCTATATTTAATATTTCTGGTTCAGTTAATTGTTCTTTTCTGCATGCTGTTATAAAAACTAAAAGGATAAGCAGTTTCTTCATGTAGCATTAGTCTTTTAATACTGCTAAAGTATTTCTGCCCGGCATTTAGTGCAATAGGTAATATTTTTTGATTGGACTAAGGTGTAAAATAAAAAAAATAAACCGTTGAAAAACAGTCAATAAGAGAAAAAGGAGTATAAAATTGCTGCTTAAATCGGGCAAATTTCACCAAACTGATGTATCGTAGATTTACGTAGAAAGATTACGATTAAGGGTATCGGAGTTCTCCTATTTTAAAATTTAAAGCCAATGGTGGCCATTATATTGCCTTTTTGTTGTTTAAGTGAAGCAAAAGTATTAGCTCTGTCTTCGAGGATATATGGGAAGCTAATATTTTTTGAGATGTTATGTACGTAGGTGAGATCAATAAACATTCCTTTATGCCTGTAACCCAGGCCACCGCTTACCAAAGTTTTATTTGCCTTTAATGATTTATCTTTATAAGGATTTCCATAATAAGCAAACCCTAACCGGGCCATTATAATATTGAATTTAAGTTCTCCACCCAGTCGAAAATTAAAAGCCCCTTTATAATCATTGCGTACCACCTGGGTAAGTGCTTTATAATAAGTTTTTTCTTCATCTGTGGGTTGTTCTGCATTGCTGTAAAAAGACGATCCTTTATGGTTAACATATTCTATATCGGCGCTGATAAAACCTTTTTGCTTCTTTACATTTTCAATTTCACGAAAAACATAAGAACCGCTAATAATAAATTTCCAGGGAGATAATAACTGATATTTTGTTTTGGCAATTGCTCCGCCGTTCAAATCTTCTGAAGTTATTTTAGCATATTGATTATAATTCTCTGTCTCGGCTTCTAATGAGGCTGAACGTTTGTCTGTTAAGAAGTATATAGTAGGTGTATGAACGGCAATTCCTAATCTGATATATTCTTGTGGCCGGTAAATCAATCCTAATTTGGCATTAAGTCCGCCACCGGAGGTTTTTAAATTCTCCTGGTAATTGAAATAACCAAATCCATTATTAGTGTTACCCGAAGTATCTTTTTCAGAGTACTTCGTCGTTCTGCTATAGGATACTATAGGAATTCCTAAAGTGCCGCCGAAATAAAATTTTTCATTCCCGGTATAACCATAACCTAATGCCAATTCATAAATACCACCTTTAGTTTCTAAGCTGTTTTGCTGAAACAATGCCTTGCCGTTATCCAATAAAAATTCGGGCAGACCTTTAACTTGTATTGCATTATTAACTCTGAAGGTATCAACTAAATAGGTATAAAGGCCAAGGGCCGAGGTTAATGAATATTGCGGGTCTGTAATGATTTCATCAATAGTTCTGCCACTTTTCGCCACTTCTTCGGCCCACATTTCGGAATAAGAACTATAATTATTGAGACCACTATATTTTATTGTATTATTAAAACTGGCATTTTGTGTAAAGGCGATACTAACTGCTTGTGCCGCTTTAGGATTATGTCTGAAACCTGATCCAATAACAAAACCAACCGGGCCAAGTCCAAATACATTCTTTTTTTCTTTTGATGTAGTTTCTCTGTAAACCCCTTTGTTATTATTCAATAAATATCCCGGAGTAAAAACAAATTCACCTGTTCGGTAAAAACCAAGACCGGCTGGATTTACATAAGTCGCAGTAATATCTCCTCCTAAAGATCCCATTGCACCACCGATCGCTAAATTTCTTGCAGTTCCATTTTGAGGGTAATAGGAATAATTTAAAACATCCAAAGGGTTTTGTGCTATCAGGTTTATACTGCCAAAAGTAAATAGAAGGAGTAAAATTCTTTTCATACTTATATAGTTTGTCATTAACATCAATATAAATTGTTGATGCCTGGTCAGAATATTTATTGCAACGAACTCTTTTTAACCTTTACCATTCCTGGCTGGCCTTGAAGATGAACTTCCGCTGGAACTGCTTCCGCTACTACGGGAAGAACCGCTGCTGCCGGATGATGAAGAAGGGCTGTACGTTCTGGAATTATTACCGGACGAAGTAGAACCACTGTTTCCGGATGGTGTAAATATCTGCCTCATAAAATTTCCAAATCCTCCATTCTTATTACTGTTATTATAAACCTTCACAGGTTTTGTTGTTTGGTTAACCGTATAGCCTGCCTTTTCATTATATGTTGCAGGAACAGTATTACTATTGCCAAAGTTGCGGATTGGCGGCTTATAATTAAATGTTTTAGTAGTTGTAATATTAGTAGTGTAGGAAGGGTAAGGTGCATAACTCCAGGAATTATAACTATAATACCAACCCGAACCGGTGTTCCATGTCCAGGGATTATTCCAACCATATCTCCAGGAGTTGCTGGTGTTCCAGTTGTCATAATACCAATCGTCACTGCAGGCACAATACCGGGTGCGGTTACGCATTTGCATGCGCAAACGGTAGTCATCTAATGTATAATAATCTCGCCTGTTGTTTTCATCTCTTTCTTCCTGCTTAACGTATTCTTCTTCCGGTTTTGCAGGTGAATAATAAACATCATCGGGAGTTTGACCTGTTTTATATACGGTGGCACAACTTGTAAAGGAAGCGGCAGCCAATCCCAGGAGTAAAATTCTTGTATTCATAACTGGCGTTTTAGTTGTTTATAATGTGAAGTTACTACTTTTGCTGTTCTGCTGAAATAGCAACAAATCTTTAACCAATAGACAAGAAATATTACCAGTTCGTTGTTAAAGATTGCATAAATAAGCAGTGGATTTTAAACTTTAAGCGAAAAAAGAAAATTGGAAAATAAGCTATGGCAAAAGAAATTACTTCAAGAGAACAGGATTACTCACAGTGGTATAATGATCTTGTATTAAAAGGTGGTTTAGCTGATTATTCGGCTGTAAGGGGTTGTATGGTAATTAAGCCTTATGGATATGCCCTTTGGGAAAATATGCGGGACCAGTTAGACAGGATGTTTAAAGAAACAGGTCATGTAAATGCCTACTTCCCTTTATTTATTCCAAAAAGTTTTTTAAGCAAAGAAGCTGCTCACGTAGAAGGTTTTGCCAAAGAGTGTGCGGTAGTAACACATTATCGGTTAAAAAACGATCCTGATGGAGGTGGCGTTATAGTTGACCCGGAGGCAAAACTGGAAGAAGAATTAATTGTACGACCAACATCCGAAACGATCATATGGAATACATATAAAGATTGGGTGCAGAGTTACCGTGATTTACCATTATTAATTAATCAGTGGGCTAATGTGGTTCGCTGGGAAATGCGTACCAGGTTGTTTTTACGTACAGCAGAATTTTTATGGCAGGAAGGCCATACCGCACATGCCACCAGGCAGGAAGCAGTTGATGAAACCATTCAAATGCTCAATGTGTATGCAACGTTTGTAGAGGAGTATATGGCAGTACCGGTTATTAAAGGAGTTAAAACAGAAAGCGAACGGTTTGCAGGTGCAGAAG
The DNA here is from genome assembly GCA_016185185.1 of Sphingobacteriales bacterium. GTDB lineage: Bacteria > Bacteroidota > Bacteroidia > Chitinophagales > Chitinophagaceae > AWTP1-9. Next base: position 5,595 of record JACPOD010000082.1, read on the forward strand.
ATACATACTGTATTGAAGCTTTAATGCAGGATGGAAAGGCTTTGCAGGCAGGTACATCACATTTTTTAGGTCAGAATTTTGCCAAAGCTTTTGATGTAAAATTTTTAAGCAAAGAAAATAAACTGGAACATGTGTGGGCAACATCATGGGGAGTGTCAACAAGATTGGTTGGTGCTTTGGTAATGGCGCATAGTGATGATGATGGATTAGTAATGCCGCCACGCATTGCTCCTTTACAGGTGGTAATTGTTCCAATTTATAAAGGAGATGAAGAAAAAGGGCTTATTGAAAACAGAGTGGCAGTATTAGTCCGTGAACTAAAAGACCTGGGTATTAGAGTTAAGTTTGATAATAATGAAAATAACCGTCCGGGATGGAAATTTGCTGAGCATGAATTAAAAGGGGTACCGGTTAGGGTAGCCATTGGGGCAAGAGACCTGAAGAATAATGTAGCCGAAATTGCAAGAAGAGATACCAAAGAAAAGATGACAGTTCCATTGGAGGGTCTTGCCTTTTATATAGAAGCATTGCTGGAAGAAATACAGCTGCATTTATACAACCGGGCTAAAATATACCGTGATGCGCATATTACCTCTGCAGATACCTGGGATGAATTTAGAAAAGTACTTGAAGAAAAAGGTGGTTTTATTTCTGCGCATTGGGATGGTACGGCAGAAACGGAAGCTTCCATCAAAGAAGCAACCAAAGCAACTATCCGGTGCATACCGCTTAATAATGAGCCGGAGCAGGGTGTATGTGTATTTAGCGGAAAACCATCGTATCAACGGGTGTTATTTGCGCAGGCTTATTAACTTTATAATTGCTGCAGGATTGTTTAATGAAAATAATCATTGCCTATTACAGCGAAATTATAAATTGGCTCGAAAAGCATATGCTGACGTGCCCAAGTAAATTATTATTTCATTTTGATTGCCCCGGCTGTGGATTGCAAACCAGCATCATTGCTTTATTAAGGGGGGATTTTTTAAAAAGCTTTAAAATTTATCCGGCAACCATTCCAATACTTGTTATGTTTCTATATTTGGGCGCCCACCTTTTTTTTCACTTTAAAAAGGGTGTAAAAAACCTGCAGATACTTTATTTATTTTGTGCATCAATTATTTTTGTGAGCTATATTTACAAAATACTCATACTAAAAACTAACTGACATGACTGATAATTATTCTGAACCTAAAGATTATTTAACACCGGGTCAAAGTGGTAACATGCAATTGCCAAATGCAACAGCCGTACTGGTGCTGGGCATACTTTCCATTGTCATTTGTGGTTTTCTTGGAATTATAGGCCTGGTACTCGGCAATAAGGACCTTTCATTGTATAAAGCCAACCCCGGTATTTATAGTGAAGCATCTTTAAGCAGTGTGAAGTCCGGCAGAATTTGTTCCATTATAGGATTGTGTTTATGGGGGATTGGAATTATTTTTTATGCCATTTTTATATTCTTTATTGTGGGTATGGCCGCTACCCAGGGTAATTTTTAGTTATTCTTTTGTGGCAATAAAATTATAATCAGCCATTAACTGTTCTAAAAAATCAATTGGTTCCTGCGAAGAATTAATTTTCAATGCCTGTTGTATTTTGTAAGCAACACGATAGGCCATTTCAATACCCTGTTTTTTATTGGTATTGTTTAAAATACTTTTAATGGTATTAATGTCCCGGTCGCTGAGCAGCATCACATCGGGATAAATCACTTTGTAATCTTTTTGTGATACTTCCAGGAAAATAGTGTCGTGGATTGAACTTTTTATTCGGGTATTAATAACCACGGTTCCCGCAGCCATATCTCCGAGTCGTTGATTGTTTTTTGTAATGGCAATTATAATCGTTACAACCACCCCAAAGAATAAAACGGAGATTACCTGGAAAAGGATCATAAAACCCGGAAATACAATTCCAAAAACAAGCGGCCATTCAAATACACGGAATATCCACCGCATGATGTACTGACCTATATGCGGTTCACCCCCTTCTATACTCATAACTCTTATACCCAGTGCTTTTTTGCCAGGGCTTTGTCCATTAAAAGAAACCTCACATATCAGAGGGTATAATAACATTGGTATCGAAACGATCAGTATATCGGCACCTAGTGCAGATTCATTAAAGTTGATGCCGAGAGCACTGTATAAAAATTCCCGTATCCCCCAGGAGTAAACAATAAGTATAATCAGGTCTATGAAGTAGGCCAGCATTCTTTTATGAAATTCGGCCAGTTCAAAATCAAGATCAATATTAAAAGGAGTACTAATTTTAATTGTTGACATATCAACCGGTATCTGCACAATATTAAAAAGAAAATAAATAAATCAAATGTTTGTTTTTATTAAATACTTCCTAAATTCATTTATCTATTTTTAGCCTATGCGGGAAGCAATGTTCATAAAGAAAAATGCACAGAAATGGCAGGAATACCAGCACCTCCAAACGGATGATCCCGATGAAACGGCAGACCGGTTTATCAACTTAATGGATGATCTTTCTTATGCTAAAACATTTTATCCGCATAGTAAAGTTACACGATGGATCAACAGCCTTTCTGTAAGTATTTATCAATCGCTTTATCGTAATAAAAAAGAAAAATTTTCAAGGATAGGGTTGTTTTTTAAAAAAGAACTTCCGCTTACTTTTCAAAAGTATCACCGTATATTCTTATTTACATTTATAGTATTCTTTATTTTTTGCCTGATGGGAGTGCTTTCGTCCATGAAAGACGAGAATTTTATCCGGGGGGTACTGGGCGATGAATATGTACAAATGACAGAAGATAATATAGCCAAAGGAGATCCATTTGGGGTGTATAAGGACGAAAGTTATTTCAGTATGTTCATCCGCATTGCTTTTAATAACATAAAAGTGGATTTTTACATGTTTATCGGTGGTATTTTATTTGGCCTGGTAACTATGTGGCTGCTCTTTAATAACAGTATAATGCTGGGTTGTTTTCAATATTTATTTTTTGCAAAAGGACTCGGATGGAAATCTGTATTGGTAATATGGATACACGGAACCCTGGAAATTTCGGCAATGGTGGTGGCAAGTACCGCTGGGTTTATACTGGGCAGTAGTTTGATTTTTACAGGTACATTTAAACGAAATGAGTCTTTTACAAGGGGTGTTAAAGATGCGATGAAAATTGTTTTAGCTCTTGTGCCTATAACATTGTTTGCTGCTTTTCTTGAAAGTTATGTTACACATTTAATGTCACAGTCATTTGATAAAGACCTCTCAACCGGTGGAATACCTGTATGGGGAAGTGCTTTAATACTGTTAAGCAGCCTTGTATTTATTATTTGGTATTTTATTATTTACCCTATTAAAATTAACCGGAAAGAAAAAAGATTATACGAACTTCAACTTTCTAAACCATTATCATCTTTTAATGTTTAAAAAACAATTTCTATATAGTTTTTCCATTCTCCTTTTATTTTTCCTGCTGTTTGTTCAACTTTCTGCACAAACTGTTGATACCGTAACCACTGAAACAGTTGACCCGGATAATGAAATTACTGATGATGGTACTGGAGCATTTACCGACTCATCTAATTCTATACAACAGGGATTTGTTTATACCATCCGGAATATTCCAGCTGATAGCCTGGCGGCAATAAGGAAAGAAAAAGCGTATGCTTATATGAGTAACCTTGATAGTTTACTCAGGGAAAGAAATAAAGAGCTCTTAAAAGAAATTGAAAAAAGAAAAAAAACAACAGTTTCTGCACCCCGTTCGTTTTTTTCTTTTGATTTTATAAAAGTATTGCTATGGATACTTGCTATAGCGGCCTTATTGTATTTGATCTATACCATTTTCCTTGGCAATACTGCTATATTCCGTACCAACAGAAAAAATATTGATACTTCTTTTGAACAAACAGAAGAGGAAGAACATCAAATAATTTCTTTACAAAAGGCAAAAGCTGTTGCCAGTGCTAATTACAGGCTTGCAGTCCGCTATGCGTATCTGGAACTGCTGGAACTGCTTAATAACAAAAAGTATATTGAAACACGTACCGATAAAACCAATTACCAGTATGTTACTGAACTCAGCCGTCAGCCCTGGGCTAATACATTTGCTTCTGTAACGCTTAAATACGAATATATATGGTATGGTGAATACGATATTGATAAAAATTTATACCAGCAGGTAGATTCAGAATTTGAAGGGCTAAAACAAAAGATAAGATGAGAAACGGGATTATACCATATTGTTTCTGCTTACTGATGTTGGGGATGATTTTCTTCAGTAGCTGCATGCGTGATAAGTCAAAAGTTAAATTACCCCGCATGAGTGAAACGTATTCCTACAAGGATAAGTTTCCACTGGGATTGAACACTGCCTACCGTATGCTGCATTCCCAATTTAGTTATGCACCAATAAAAATTAATTCACTTTCGTTTGAAAAAAAATTCCCCGATCTGAATGTATATGATTCAGGAGTGGTATATATCCTTATCACCAACCGGCTTTATTTAAGTGAAAATGAAGCGAATTATATGCTCAACTTTGCAGCAAAAGGAAACACACTTTTTATTTCGGCAGCATATATAGATACTGCTTTAACAAAAAATCTTGAAATACGGAGTATTGATAATAGCTGGAGAAATTTTTTAATACAGGATGACTATGCAAACTTATTAAGAGATGATACAGTAAAGGTTTCACATCCTTATACCGGGGAGTATGAACCTTATAGTTTCTTTTATAAAAAAATGGACCAATACTTTAGTATATCCGACAGCAGCAAGGCCGGAGCCTTTGGCAAGAATACTTTTGATTCCTCTAATTATACCGGGATAAAATATGGCAAAGGCCATATTTGGATCCATTCAAACCCACTTTTATTCAGTAACTACTTTTTGCTGACAAAAAATAATTACGAATATTTTGAAAAAGTATTTTCTTACCTCAATGATAAGCCGGTAATCGTTTTTTGGGATGATTATTACCGTACGGCCAGGTATGGCAGTAATTTTTCTTCCCTGCAGGTATTTTTTAAATATCCTTCACTTACGTGGGCATTGTTACTGGGAATAGGGTTATTATTATTGTATGTAGCTTTTGTTTCCAAACGTAAACAGCGTATCATCCCGGCCTTGCAACCCAACATCAACTCCAGTGTTTCATTTGTACAAACCGTAGGATTGTTATACCTGCAAAAGAAAGATAACAGGAATATAGCTGTTAAAATGATAACGTATTTCCTGGAGTATGTACGTAATCATTACTTCATTGCAACAAATATCATGAATGCAGATTTTGTAAAATCTCTTTCCAGGAAAAGCAGTATAAGCGAAGAACGAATCAATGAACTGCTCCGCATAATGGAGTCAGTGGATGAACGGGATAATATCAGTGATATTGAATTACTGGATCTGCATAACCGAATACTTGAATTTTATAAAAATAAAGATTATGGAAAATAATTTTTTTGAGCAAAGAACAGACCTGAGTACCCTGAGCATCGCCGTGCAAAATATACGTTCTGCGGTTGGTGCAGTCATAATCGGTCAGCATCAGATGGTGGATTTATTAATTGCCGGTTTGCTGAGTGATGGTCATATTTTAATAGAAGGTGTACCGGGAGTAGCAAAAACATTAACAGCAAAACTGTTAGCAAAAATTATAGATGCGGGATTCAGCAGAATACAGTTTACACCCGACCTGATGCCAAGTGATGTGTTAGGAACTTCGGTATTCAATCCCAGGGAAGCAGTGTTCCAGTTTAAACAAGGTCCTGTTTTCAGTAATATTATTTTGATAGATGAAATTAACCGGGCGCCGGCTAAAACGCAAGCTGCCTTATTTGAAGTGATGGAAGAAAGACAAGTAACAGTGGATGGTGTTACTTATCCCATGAGTTTCCCCTTTATGGTATTGGCTACACAAAATCCAATTGAGCAGGAAGGAACCTACCGCTTGCCGGAAGCCCAATTAGACCGGTTTATTTTTAAAATAGAAGTTAAATATCCAACACTCACAGAGGAAATGGATATTTTAAAAACCCAGCACCAGGCAAACCCCCTTCAATTAACGGATGCAGTACCTAAAATTTTATCATCAGCAGAAATTGCGCATTACCGGGAAATGATTCGCCAGATAAAAGCAGAGGATAAGTTGATTGAATACATTGCCCGGCTTGTAAACGAAACAAGAAACAATTCATCCTTATACCTCGGGGCTTCTCCAAGAGCATCATTGGCGATATTAAAAGCGTCTAAAGCTTTTGCTGCCATGCGGGGAAGAGATTTTATTACACCGGAAGATATCATTGAAGTAACGCCGCATGTACTCCGGCACCGCATAATATTAACCCCTGAAAAAGAAATGGAAGGTATAACACCCGATGAATTGATTGAAAAAATCATTAAATCAGTAGAAGTACCCCGATAATGACGTTACTTATTATACTGGTATCAGGATTTTTGTTGTGGTCTCTTGCAACAATCGTATTTAAAAGTCTCTTTTTAAATATCCGGTTCTTTATTGCCGGGGGGTGTGTCGTTTTTTTATTTATTCTTTCTTTCTTTTTTCCTCAAATTGAAACAGCAGCAAGAATTTTATTTTACCTGTATATGGCCCTGTTGCTTGCTGATACAGCTTTTTTGTTCATCACCAGAACAAAGCCTTTGGCAAAAAGAACCATTGCTGAGCGTATGAGTAATGGTGATCCAAACCCGGTTTCATTATCCGTTAAAAATAATTACCCGTTTAATATTTATGCAGAAGTAATTGATGAAATGCCAGCGCAATTCCAGGTTAGAAATTATAAATGGCAACAACAATTTAAACCGGGCGAAGAGAAAGTTGTAAAATATACACTGCGGCCTGTTGAAAGAGGGGAGTATCATTTTGGTAATATTATTATACTCGTTCGTTCTATGCTTGGTTTTTTGAGCCGGAAATTTGAAGTTAAAGCAGAACAGATGATCCCGGTTTATCCATCCTTTATTCAAATGCGTAAATATGAATTGATAGCCGAAACGGCACAGAATAATGAGATGGGCAATAAAAGACTCCGGAGGATCGGCCATAGTTTGGAGTTTGAAAAAATAAAAGAATATATCCGGGGGGATGATATTCGTACTATTAACTGGAAAGCTTCTGCCCGGAGGGGAATGTTGATGGTGAATACATTTACGGATGAAAGAAGCCAGCAGGTATTTTGTTTGATAGATAAAGGAAGGTTAATGAAAATGCCGTTTGAAGGGCTGTCTTTGTTGGATTATGCCATAAATGCCTCCCTGGTTTTGTGCAATGTCAGTTTACATAAGCAGGATAGATTTGGCCTACTTACATTTTCAAATAAAACGGGAACAATTTTGCCAGCCGACAGAAAGCCTACCCAGCTTGAAAATGTGTTACAGGTTTTGTATAATCAAAAAACCGATTTTCTTGAAACGGATTTTGAATTGTTGTACGCCAGGGTAAGAGCACATATAAAACACCGCAGCCTGCTTGTGTTGTTTACCAATTTTGAATCTATAGCCGGGTTGCAGCGGCAATTACCTTACCTGGTAAAATTATCACGATACCACTTATTACTGGTTGTGTTTTTTGAAAATACAGAAATAAAACAACTAACAGAAAAACGAGCAGCAGACCTTGAAGGAGTGTATATAAAAACAATCGCAGAAAAATTTGCTTACGAAAAGAGACTCATTGTAAAAGAATTGCAGAAGCATGGTATCCTTTCTATTTTAACCACACCTCAAAATGTAACGGTTGATACCATCAATAAATATCTTGAATTAAAAACAAGGCAGGCAATTTAATTACTGATTCTATATTTAGAAATTTATTCATTTTGCTCCGGTAAGTTTTGACGGCGTTTACTCTGCCATATACTTTGTTGCTTGTCCTTTGTACCTTAAACATGTATCTTCGCCGCATATGACGAACGAGATGGAAAATCCTTTTGCCGAAGGTAAAATGTTGCTGATAGATAAGCCGCTTAAATGGACATCATTTGATGCCGTGGCAAAAATTCGTTCCCTCATCAGGATAAAAAAAGTTGGTCATGCAGGCACCCTTGATCCTTTAGCCACAGGTTTGCTCATCATCTGTACCGGTAAATTTACCAAGAAGATTAATGAATACATGGCGCAGGAAAAAGAATACACCGGCACTTTTACTTTAGGAGCTACCACGCCTACCTATGACCTGGAAAGTGAACCGGAAAATTTTAAAGCAGTCAATCATATAACGGTGGATATGCTGATGAATGCTCTTCCATTTTTTACCGGTGAAATAATGCAACTGCCCCCCATGCATTCCGCCATTAAAGTAGGAGGAAAGCCTTTGTATAAGTCTGCAAGAAAGGGCATAGAAGTAAAAGTAGAACCACGTAAAGTTTTTATCAAAACTTTTGAAATAACAAAGGTTGAATTACCTGTGGTTCATTTCAGGGTGGTTTGTTCAACCGGTACTTATATCCGCAGCCTTGCGTATGATTATGGTGAAAAACTAGGCAGTGGCGCCTACCTCAGCAGTTTAAGAAGAACAAGAATTGGTGCATATAAAATAGAAGATTCGGTAACGATGGAAAAGTTTATTGAACAGTTTTCCCAAACCAAACTAAGCTGATCAGTAATTAAAAGGCATAGCTTATCCCGAACGTGAAATTGTAATTATTGTATCTCCATTCTTTGCCTTTTGCCCCAAAAACATTTTTGATATTGATACCCGGAATTTGCCAGCCATTATTTTTAGCAACATCGGGTTTTTTAAAGCGGAAGCCAAAATCAAAACGAACGAGGAAATAATTAAAATCAAACCGTAAACCGGCACCAATGGCTACAGCAAGCTGATTGTAAAAATTTTTAAATTTAAATACTTTGGGGTCAGTGTCAGGAGCATGAATACTGGTATCTGTTTTTATAGCCCACACATTTCCTGCATCCATAAAAAATGCACCTTTTAATGCAATTACATTATTAAATAGTTGGGCTATGTCATAACGATATTCGATGTTAGCTTCAATTTGAATATCTCCCACACGGTCATTAAACTTACTGGCACCGGGTTGATAGGGCGGAAAAGAAGCTCCTCCCTGTCCTAAGGTACGGATAGGCCATGCCCGCATACTATTGGGTCCGCCGGCAAAATATTGTTTAAAGAATGGTAAGCCCGAATCGCCCCGTACCGGCGTACCTATACCGGTGAATAATCGAAGCACTAATGCTGATTTTTTAAGATTAATAAAGTGTTTTATTTCTACATCTCCTTTCACAAACTCTCTGAGGTTCTTTAAAAAAGTTTCATCTTTCACGGCTTTTTTTATGGTGCCGAAAATGAGTCCGGACTCTTCTACATTCACTTTAAATGTTGTAATACGGTTGGGGTGTTTTTTGCCGGTAAATTCAACAGCATATCCATAACTCTGCCCAATTACCAATGAGGTTTGAAAGGAGTTCCTTAAAAAAATATTTGATGCCAATGCTTTTTTAAAATCATCCGATTCATTAAAAAGATTGGTGTAATCAATGCTCAGCGGTTTCCAATAACCGGTTGAGTTTGTTTTTCGCTTCCATTGGTACCCCAGCCCGAGATTTAGGGAAGCAAGGTTAAAAAATCCAACCCGGTTTAAAGAAGAAATATTGGCATTAATAGTACTGCTTTTACTTAATGGTCTTTTGGGTAATATAAACCGGAATGGCGGCATGAATTTCGGGATGGATAAACCACCGCTATATCCAAGTTCCCTTGAATTTTGTGCGCCGTTTTGCTTAAGGTTATATTCAACACCGGTTCTTAAACTATGGGTTATTCTTATTCCTTCTTTCCCTACATTCCTGTCAGTTAAAGAAATATTTCCCAGGAAACCTAAAATATTACCGCTCCCGGTAGCAGCAATTACATTGGAGGAAAAACTTGATTCCACATTGGCGGAGAAACTATATTTTTTTACTGGTGACAATAATAAAGTAAAATTTACTTTGGGTATCGAATCTGTTTGTGTGGAGTCGATAGTGGATTGAATATTGACCACCTGCCAGGCACCCAGCTGGTTAAGATTATTGATTGTTCTTATATAATTGTCTTCCTGGTACAGATCACCTTTCTTTAAAAAAATATTATTGACAATAAAAGCTGTATTGTATTTATCCTTGTTGTATTTGATAATTACGCTGCTGTCTTTTGAATATTTTGTTTTAAGTGAACTGAATTGGGATGTTAAAAAATTAAAATCAGGGATCACCGTAACCTTACCAACGTAGTACCGAACAAGCTTACTGCTGTCAAAAATGATTGTATTGGCACTGTCACTTTGCGGTCTTAACCGTAACATCACATTAATGGTTGGACGTTTGTTTTTGCTTCTTGCCAATAAAATAATTCTTTCAAAATCGGAAAGATCGGGGTTTAACAAAGCCTTATTTACGGTATCAACATCGGCATAAATATCATTCCGGGTTATTTTATAAAAACCATTATTCCTGAAATCACTGATCAAACGGTTTATTTCTGAGGAAACTTTTTCAACTGTAAAAGGCTCCCCTCTTTTTAAAATGGCGTTATGCAGGTTGTTTATAACTACCTGCTGCAGTTCAAAAGTTGGAAAAATAAAATTTAGCGAATCAATTAAAGTATTCTTTTTGGTGTCCACATTAAAGGTGCTGGTAACACGATATTCACCTCTTTGCGTTAAGTTTTTGCTGGAGTTAATTTTATAAGTTGCACTTACTTCGCTCCGGTAATACCCAAGATTATTCATCAGTACTTTAATATTCTTTACGGATTGGTTCAGTGCATTGGTGTCAAAAACCGGCGGGTTCTTTATTACACCCTGGAAAATAGCCCTGTCAATGGTTCGTACCAGCATACTGTCATCTAACTGGGTACTTATTCTGGAACGGAGATATGCTTTTTGCGTTTTGTTAAGGCTGTCAGTTTTAATATTAAATTTATTGGTATAAACAAATGGAAAGTCCTTGGGATATTTTTTTACTTTCGCTTCCATAAAAAAGCAGGAAGAAAAAAGAAAAGGTATAGCAACCAGTAAAAAGATAAAAGAAATAGTATTTCTGCCGGGCTGTATAATCATAAATGGATAATCATGCTGAGTAAAACGCAGGTCAAATATATTCAAAGTTTGAGCCATAAAAAATTCAGAGATGAAGAAAGTGTCTTTATTGCTGAAGGCCCCAAAATTGTATCTGAGATTCTTGCTGAAAGGCCTTCGGCTGTACGGCATATTTATGCAGTTAATGAGTGGTTGGAGCTGAATAAAAGTTTAGTTAAAAACATTAACGGAGATAAAATTACCAGTGTTACACCCGCCGAATTAGAAAGGGTTTCACACCTAACCACTCCCAACAATGTACTTGCCGTCGTAAACAAACTTGACATTATTGAAGATATTGATTGCCTGGAGCAGTTGGTTATAGCCCTCGATGGTTTACAAGATCCGGGAAACCTTGGTACCATTATTCGTATGGCAGATTGGTTTGGGGTAAAACATATTCTTTGTTCGATGGATTGTGCTGATGTATATAATCCTAAAGTGGTCCAGTCAACCATGGGAAGTATTTTAAGGGTAAACATGGTTTACACTGACCTGGACAAATTTTTAGTAAAACAAAATGGTATTGAAATAATGGCTGCCACACTTGATGGTATTCCTGTACAAAAGGTTACTGGTGGGGCAAATGGTGTTTTACTGATAGGCAATGAATCAAAAGGAATTAATAAATTGCTGCTTGCCAAAGCCACTAAAAAAATCACTATCCCCAGTTTGGGTAAAGCAGAATCTCTAAATGCAGCTGTGGCAACCGGGATTATTCTTTCTCACCTGGTATTACAATAAATTATTCAAAGCGGATCGCTTTTATAGGACTGATACGTTTTACCAGCAAGGTAGGAAGTAATAATACCAAAAAGCAGATCACCAAAGTTGAAATATCAATGGCTGCTACCTGCCACCAAATAATTTTAACCGGGGCAGTTGCCAGGTAATAGGCTTCTTCATTCAATTTTATAAAACCAGTTGCGGATTGTATAAAGCAAAATGAAAGCCCAAAAAATGTTCCCAGCAAAATACCTCCGGCACTGATGATAGTACCATGGTATAAAAATATTTTTTGAACATTCCAGTCTTGGGCGCCTAAGGATTTTAAAATGCCAACCATATTAGTGCGGTCCAGTACAAGAATAAGCAGGCAGGTAATTAAATTAATGATAGCAACCACCATCACAATACCAAGCACCAGCCATTTGGTCTTATGCTGCAGGTTAAGCCAGTCAAAAATGTTAGGATATACTTCCTGAATGGTTCGGCTGCCCCATTGAATGGGTAATACATTTTTAATTTCTTCATTCAGCGGGTTCATCAATGCCTTGTCTTTTACATATACTTCGTAGCCGCCAATTGAACTATCGTTCCATAAATTGATCCGGCGTATCAGGTTCAGATCCCCGATGGCTACATTTTTATCATATTCTTCAATGCCCGTTTTAAACAAACCGCTCACTTTCGCTTTACGGATGCGGGGGTTGGATCCGCTTTCCAGGAAAAAGAGCAGCACAGAATCATTTATTTTAACTTTTAGTTGCGATGCTGTTGAGGTAGATAGCACAATATCGGTACTATAACCACTGTCAGGAAAATTCATCCAAACACCTTCTTTTAAAAAATGCTGGTAGGCATCAAATCCAAAATCCTTTTCTACACCTTTTAAGATCACGCCTTCCAACGTAGTATCACTTTTTATCAATACAGATTTGGTAGCAAAAGTATTGGCGGAAGAAACGCCGGGAAATTGTTTTAATTTGTTAAAAATAACGTCATCTTTTTTTATAGGCGTTTCTTCCGCCAGTGCTATTTGTTCGGTAGTAAGGTATTGTACACGGATATGCCCCCACAAGCTAAATACCTTATCGCTGATAGTTTGTTCAAAGCCGTTTACAAAAGATAGCGCTATGATCATGCCACCCACACTCAGCATGGTGGCAACCATCGCCAGCCGGATGATAAATTTGGAAAAGGAAGACTGGGTGTTAAAAGCGATTCTTTTAGCTATAAAGGCAGATATGTTCAATCGGCATAATTTTGGTATCTTGTAAAACTAAATTTTTTTATCCAACCATGTACATACGCCTTCAACAAGTTTCAGTTATTTTAACGGTATTTATTTTATCCCTTACTTTCATCTGTAAAGCGCAGGATGTTTTAACAGATAAAGTTTATAAGCCCAATATTAAATCTGTAAAACTGAATGCCTATGGCAACCAGTTAGGTTATCCCATCTTAAATTTAAACGGGGGCGATAAAGTGGAATTGCATTTTGATGATATGGATGGTGATGTTAAAAATTATTACTACACTTATCAGTTATGCAATGCAGACTGGACACCGGCCATGTACAGCCAGTTTGATTTTATAAAGGGATTTTTTCAAAACCGTATCAGTACCTATCGTCTGTCTAATGTGGCTTTAACGAGATATACACATTACCAGGCTATGATACCCGATCAGAATTCTTATCCCTCCAAAGCAGGTAACTATATTATTAAAGTTTTTTTGAATGGCGATGAAAATAATATTGTACTTACCAAACGGATGCTGGTAGTAAATAACAAAATTGGTATAAATGCTGAAATACGGCAACCCTTTAACGGGTTGTTGATGCGAACCCATCATAAAATACAATTCAGTCTTGAAACATCTGCTCTGAAAATTACCAATCCAAGACAGGAGTTGAAAGTGGTGATACTGCAAAACTACCGCTGGGATAATGCCCTGCAAAACATACAACCCACTTTTACTCGTGGCAATGTGTTAGAGTTTAATACCGAAAATGATTGTGTTTTTCCCGGTTTCAGGGAATGGCGCTGGTTAAACTTAAGCAGTTTTCGTTTGCAGAGCGATCGGGTTGACAGTGCCCATTATACCAATAAAAGCACAGAAGTTTTTTTAAAGCCGGATGGCGATCGCAAAAAAATTCCTTATTATTTCTACAAAGACCAGGACGGTATGTATTACCTGGGTGGCGGGCTTGATAATTTAAATCCTTACTGGCAGGGAGATTATGCACGGGTGCGTTTTACTTATGTGCCACCATTGAATCAGCCTTACCGGGATAAGGAATTATATATTTTTGGCGAACTCACCAATTATGAACTTAATGACAGCAGCCGTATGCAGTTTAACGGCGATAAAGGTGTGTATGAAGGTTCTTTGTTTTTGAAAAATGGGTATTACGATTTTAGCTATGCACTAAAAGATAAAAAAGGGACAATTGAACTCATTGATAATAATTACTGGGAAACAGAAAACCAGTACACCATTCTCATTTATTACAGACCCTTTGGCGGCAGGGCAGACGAACTGGTGGGCATTAGTAAACTTAATACCTATGCTAATTCTGCGGGAATACGGTTTGGGACGATTAATCAATAGTTGAATAATTTAATTTATGCCAGTGCCGGTTTTAAAATTTTATGTATTGATTATGCCATTGTTGTTAAGCTGCAATAATGAATTTAAAAATGATATTACTGTTGCTGGTCAGGCATTGGATGCAAAAGCTGGTGCAGTAGTAATTTCAAACTCGGATAAAAAAATGTATTATGTGGATGGAATAAGTTCCTGGAGTAAAGATGTGTATGGGAAAAATGTGAAAGTATCAGGACGGTTATTAATTGAAAATTTTAAAATAACTCCAACAAAAAAAGAAGAGCCTCAAGAACAAAAAATTGTAGGTATAAAAAGAATAATTCTTAATCCCAAATGGAAATTACTTAACTAAATTGCCATTGGCACTTAAACTAAAAAAGTACTCTAACTTTTCTTCTTAAAAATCAGGTTAATATGCCTTAGCCACTTATCTTTGCGGCCGGCAGGTCTTGCACGACCAGCTCCTGCTGAACCTCCCCAGGGCCGGAAGGCAGCAAGGATAGGCGGTTGAGCGGTGCGATGTAAGTAATCTGCCGATTTTTTTTACCCCCCAGCCCCCTAAAGGGGAGCAATTGTTTCCTGATTAAAATATTTCTTTCTGCTTTAATTTACTTTTTAGTTACGTATTTGGTTTTGCTATCTTCGCCCAGTTAAATTTTTTTATAAACTAAAATTAACCCCTTTAGGGGCCGGGGCTTATGAAATTTTTTATTGACACAGCCAATCTTGCTCAAATTAAAGAAGCAAAGGAGTTAGGAATATTAGATGGTGTTACTACCAATCCATCTTTAATGGCCAAAGAAGGTATTAAAGGACAGGATGCCGTACTGCAACATTATAAAACCATTTGCGAAACGGTGGATGGCGATATCAGCGCCGAAGTAATTTCCACTGATTTTGCCGGTATCGTGGAAGAAGGGAAGAAACTTGCTGCTATTCATCCAAACATTGTGGTGAAAGTGCCGATGATTAAAGATGGTGTAAAAGCTTTGAAATGGTTTACAGATAACGGTATCAAAACTAACTGTACACTGGTATTCTCTGCAGGCCAGGCGATATTAGCTGCCAAAGCCGGTGCTACTTATGTTTCCCCTTTTATTGGACGTATTGATGACAGCAGCTGGGACGGTGTGGAGTTGATTGCTCAAATTGCTCAAATATATTCTATACAAGGATTTGAAACAGAGATATTGGCTGCTTCAATCCGTAATGCATTGCATATTGTAAAATGTGCTGAAGCGGGTGCTGATGTTTGTACTTGTCCGCTGGATTCCATTCTTGGTTTATTAAAACATCCGCTGACAGATATTGGTCTGGCTAAGTTCCTTGAAGACGCAAAGAAAATGTAATTGAATGTTTGATGCCAGGTGTACGGTGAACGGCTGATTTAATCTAAATAAGAAAGC
Source organism: Sphingobacteriales bacterium (assembly GCA_016185185.1). Classification (GTDB taxonomy): domain Bacteria; phylum Bacteroidota; class Bacteroidia; order Chitinophagales; family Chitinophagaceae; genus AWTP1-9. The sequence continues at coordinate 21,418 of JACPOD010000082.1, forward strand.
GGTAACAAATGTTGCCGCTTTTCTCTTTTATAAACCTTTTGATTTCTTTTTTCGTGTTGATGGCTGATTACGTATTTCATTCAAAAGCTCTTCATTTGTCTTTAGCCTTTCCTCATTTTCTTTTTTCTTTATATAAATCGTAATGCTTTTTGTAACAGAAGGATTTTCTTTTAAGGTGATAGTAACCACCACGGAGTCTCTTTTAAAATCTTTATCAATCCATAAATTATTTCTTTCAAACTCACCGGCGCTGGCTTTAAAGTTGAGATGTTTATCCGTGAGTGGGAGGTAAGTGCCATTGCTAAGCTTTCCATCCACATTAATGTAATTCCAGGTGCCTTTTTTTAAGCTATCCGTATAAAGGTTGAAATAGAGACTGTCAATTTTTTGAGCCTTTACTATCAATCCTGAAAGAATAATTAACAGCAGCAGTAAACCTTTTTTCAAATGTAAATTTTAAACAAAGAGTTCAATAATTATGCAAAAGTTGCACTTTAAAAAGATTTAACAAAAACGCCGCCTGAAAAGGCGGCGTTTCATTAAATCAACTCAATTATGAGAAATTACAGAGAAGCGTTTTTGGCTTCACCCAGTTTAGCATGTGCTGCAGCCAAACGGGCTACAGGTACTCTTGGTCCTGAGCAGGATACATAAGTCAGTCCAAGACTGTGACAGAACTTAATGGAGTCGGATTGACCACCATGTTCACCACAGATGCCAATTTTTAAGTCGGCTTTGGTTTTGCGGCCCCAATCAACGGCAATCTTCATCAGTTTACCCACACCTTTAGTGTCGAGTACTTCAAATGGATTGTCGTGCAGAATATTTTTTTCGGCATACAATGGCAGGAATTTATTTTCAGCATCTTCCCTTGAGAAGGAGAAGGTGGCTTGTGTTAAATCGTTTGTACCAAAGGAGAAGAATTCAGCTTCTTTCGCTAAGTCTTCGGCTTCCATACAAGCTCTAACCACTTCAATCATGGTACCAAACTTAAACTGCAGTTTAATACCGTATGCTGTTTCTACTTTTTCTCTTAACTCAGTAACATATTGTTTTACTCTTACCAATTCTTCAGCAGTACATACTTGCGGAACCATGATTTCAGGACGAACATCAATTTTTACTTTCTGACATTCGGCTGCTGCTTCCAGTATCGCCTGTATCTGCATTTTGTAAATTTCAGGATAAGTCAATCCTAAACGAACACCACGGTGACCGAGCATTGGGTTTACTTCATACAGTTCATGCACTTTTTTCAGCATTTGTTCTTTCTTAACGATAGCATGGTCAATTAATTCCACGCCTTTATCATTGAAAGGAACGGTGCCGAAATGAGTTAACTCAGATTCTGCATGGAGCAAACGCAAACTGTTGTAGAGATTGGTAACACCGGCAGCAGTATCTTTTAAATGACGCAGGTGTACTAATTCTTCTCTCAGTTCATCAACAGTAGGTAAAAATTCGTGGATAGGAGGGTCGAGTAAACGGACGGTAACGGGCCTGGGCGCCATCGTGGTAAGGATTTCTTTAAAATCATTACGCTGAATGGGTAGTAATTTATTTAAAGCGATTTCTCTTTCTTCCTGTGTGTTGGCCAATATCATTTCCACCACAATTGGCAAACGGTCAGTTCCGTTGAACATTCTTTCTGTACGGCATAGACCAATACCCATTGCACCATAATCCAATGCTTTTTTAGCAGCATCAGGAGTATCTGCATTGGCCATTACTTTTAATTGTGAGTATTCATCAGCCCAGCTTAATAATGTTTTTAATTCATCGCTGAAAGTTGGGTCAACAGTTGGTATCACGCCTTGATAAACAAAACCGGTACCACCATCTATAGTGATGTAATCGCCTTCATGCAATGTTTTCTCACCAATCTTTGCTTGTCTCAGTTTTACATCTACAGTAATTCCTTCTGCACCGGCCACACAGGGTTTGCCCATACCACGGGCCACCACTGCTGCATGTGAAGTTTTACCACCTCGACTGGTTAATATACCTTGAGAAGCAAAGAAACCATGTATATCTTCCGGCTTTGTTTCTTCTCTTACCAAAATAACTTTTTCACCGGCACGACCTAATAATTCTGCACGGTCTGCATCAAACACACATTTACCGGAAGCTGCGCCTGGTGATGCTGGTAAGCCCTGTGCTAATGGTGTTGATTTATGAAAGGAGTCCAAACGTGGGTGTAGTAATTGCTCCAGCATATCTGGTTTAATACGCAGTAATGCTTCCGGTTTGGTAATTAAACCTTCTTTCACCATTTCAACAGAAGTACGAACCATAGCAGTAGCATTCATTTTACCATTGCGTGTTTGCAAACAATACAACACATTTTTCTCAATGGTAAATTCAAAATCCTGTACTTCTTTATAGTGCGTTTCTAATTTATTGCGGAGTTCTTCTAATTGTTTGTGCAGTTCAGGCATTTCTTCCTTTAATTCAGCAACCGGTTTGGGTGTGCGGATACCGGCCACCACATCTTCACCCTGTGCATTCACTAAATATTCGCCAAAGAAATCATTTTCACCAGTGCCGGGGTCTCTTGTAAAGGCCACTCCGGTAGCACTGTCGTTGCCCATATTACCAAATACCATGGCCACCACATTTACTGCAGTACCATTGGCCATTTGAGGAGTAATACCAAATTCACGGCGGTAATCAACTGCCCTGCGGCCCATCCATGAATTGAATACGGCTTTAATAGCAATTTCTAATTGTTCAAATACATCTTCAGGGAATGGTTTGCCGGTATGATTTTTAATTACATCAAGAAAACGGCTGCTGATGTCTTTTAAATTTTCTGCACTTAAGCCAATATCTACTTTAACACCGGCTTTATGTTTAACGGATTCAAATTCCTTATCAAATCTTTCATCAGGAACACCTAAAGCAACTTTTCCAAAGAGTTGAATAAAGCGGCGATAAGCATCATAGCAAAAACGTTCGTTCTTTGTATGCTCCATCAAACCTTTTAATGTTTCTTTATTCAATCCAAGATTTAAAATAGTATCCATCATGCCGGGCATTGATAATGCAGAACCGGAACGAACAGAAACTAATAATGGATTAGAAGCATCGCCAAAGTTTTTACCGGCAGCTTTTTCAACAGCCTTCATATTTTCTTTTACCTGTTCAATAACACCATGTGGTAATTGTCTTTTTCCATCTGCTAAATACGTTAAGCAGGCTTCTGTAGAAATTACAAACCCGGGTGGAACGTTTAATCCAATCTGAGTCATCTCACATAAATTGGCGCCTTTACCACCGAGTAGTTGTTTGTTTTTTCCATCGCCTTCTTTAAAGGCGAAAACATATTGTTTGGATAATTTTGATGTGTTTGATGTGGCAGTTGGTTGGTCCAGCTCCACGGTGTCTGTACTTTTCATAATGTTTCTTTTAATGCTATGAAGTTAGAAAGCTCAAAAACGGTGAAAGCTGATTTACTTCAAGGGGATGGGTAACAATCGTCAGGTATGCAACTGTGTTTAATGGTGATTAAACTGATGAAATAAAAAAGTCCTGCAATATTGGAGGGCACTGAAAAAGCTCTCCTTTTAGAATAGAACTTGTAAAGCGATTAAGTTAAAATCAATTTTAGCTTAATCGCTTTTTTAAATTTCACTTTTTTTGGGAGGAGAAATAGGGTCGGCTATTGGGCTCTATTTATCT
>JACPOD010000083.1 GCA_016185185.1 Sphingobacteriales bacterium
GTGGTATCAGTAGTGGCCAATGCCTACCCCAAAGGTTTTTCTGAAATGATACGATCAGCATTGAAAGGTGATTACGAAGCTGCGAAGAAGTTGCATTATCAATATACCGATATTATCCATTCTTTATTTGCAGAAGGAAGTCCTTCTGGATTGAAGGCGTATTTAAGTGAATTGGGTATCTGCGGCAATTATTTCCGTATGCCTGTTTGGCCTGTGAGTGATACATTGCATGCAAGAATAAAGGAGCTGATGAAAGAAGTAAGTGAATAAACTTCTGAAAATTGTTTTAGGGAAAGTCCTGCTTGTGGCGGGACTTTTTTAGTTTTAAGTATTAAATGATTTTAATGAAACGGGGTTTGCTTGTTTTGATAGTGATGGTACATACATCCTGTGTGTTTGCGCAGTATGTGATCAATATTGTTTTAAATGTACCTGCAACCAGGCAGGAAACTATTTTTATAGCAGGTAATTTCAATGGATGGAATCCATCCGCCGAAGGTTTTCAGCTACAGCAAAATAATACGGGTAAATACTTTCTCCAGATAAAAAACCAAGCAGCAGGAAACTATGAATTTAAATTTACACGTGGCAGTTGGAATAAAGTGGAGTGCAGTAAATCTGGTGGCGATGTGGGTAATCATTCTGTTCAATTATTCTCCGACACAACTGTTGAATATACCATTGAAGGATGGAAAGATGATTTTACAAGTGCAGCTACAAAACACAGCGCTTCTTCGCATGTAAAAATCATTGATACAGCATTTGCCATTCCGCAACTTAACCGGACAAGAAGGATTTGGGTTTATTTACCCGAGGGGTATGAACAATCTAAAAAGCATTATCCTGTTCTGTATTTGCAGGATGGACAAAATGTTTTTGATGCCGCTACTTCTTTTGCCGGCGAATGGGGGGTGGATGAAATAATGGATAGTTTGATCAAAATAGGGGACAGGGAATGTATAGTGGTGGCTATTGATAATGGTGGCGAAAAAAGAATGAACGAATATTTACCTTATGATTTTGAAGCAAAAGAAAACGGTATTACCAGGCAAACCTTAATTGCGGAAGGGGATGCTTATCTTGATTTTTTAGTGAAAAATCTGAAAGTTTATATTGATAAAAATTTCCGCACTGCTAAAGCAAAAGAAACCACGTATGTAGCAGGCAGTTCCATGGGTGGATTGATTTCTTTTTATGCACTGATGAAATACCCGGATGTATTTGGCGGGGCGGGTGTTTTTTCGCCCTCTTTCTGGATTGTACCACAAATCAATGATTCCTTACAGAAAGTAGTTTCTAAAATTAATTCTAAAATATTTTTTTATGCCGGGGAGCTGGAAGGGGAAACGATGGTAAGCGATATGAATAGTATTGCCGATGCTGTGGGTTTACATTCTTATAGCATCATTTATAAAATTGTGGACCCCGAAGGAAAACACAACGAGCCCACCTGGCGAAAATGGTTTGCCGAGTTTTATCAATGGATGATGATGGATGGATATGATGGGAAGATAAAGACGGAGTAGTTTTTACAGTATTTGTAATAGATACATTGCTTTAATGCAGGTCTCTTTACTTTTTTTTCCGCAAAAAAAAGTAACAAAAAAAGCCGCCCGACCCTTCGACAAGCTCAGGGTGACAAAGACAGATATACAGCCCGTTTTCGGGAGTAGCTACATTCTACTATTGTACTACTGTAACCTCAGCTTCGGTTCCCCTGGTACTTTATTTAAAAGAGTGATTAAAATACTATACTATGTACAAATATAGTTACAGCAAATACGTCACTCCCTCAATCGCCAGCTCACAATTCTCGAATACTTCTTTTGCTTCCTTTTCAAACTCATCCAGCACATCGTACCTGCTGCTGAAATGACCAATAAGTAATCTTTTTACATTGGCTTTCCTTGCAATCATCGCCGCCTGTTTGGTAGTGGAGTGAAAACGGGCAGCAGCTCTTTCTTCCTCGTCCTGCAAATAAGTAGTTTCATGAAACAATAAGTGTACATCTTTCACCACATCCGCTAAACTTTCATCATAAATGGTATCGGCACTATAGGCATAAGATTTTGGCAGGGTAGCGGCTTTAGTTACCCATTCATTTTTTATTAATTCCCCTTCTTTATTAGTAAAATCTTCACCATGCTGTAATCGTTCGTAAAAGGCAGCTGGTATGTCATATTGGATACATTCATCCGGTAAAATCTTTCGGGGGTGTTTTTTTTCAGTAAACAAAAATCCCCAGCACTCAATACGGTGCTGTACTTTAAAACAACTTACTTTAAATTTCTTTTCATCTAAGAGTAAACCTTCTTCTGCTAAAAAATGATAGTGTATTTTGAAAGGCAATACGGCATTGGCTGCTTCAAACTGTAAATCCAGAATTGCTTTTAATTTCTCCGGAATAAACAAATGCAATTCTTGTGTTCTTCCCTGCAGGCCCATACTGTTTAATAAACCGGGCAAACCAAAATAATGATCACCATGCAGGTGCGATATAAATATGTAATTGATTTTGCTGCGGCGTATTTTATACCGTGCCAGTTGCATTTGTGTTCCTTCGCCACAATCGAATAATAATAAATGTTCCGGTGTGGTAAGCAGCTGTGCCGTAGGGTGACGGTCATGTGCCGGTAAAGCAGAGTTATTCCCCAAAATGGTTAGGCCAAACATATATTAAGGTGTCGTTATACTTCCGTATCGTCCCAGTTATCCATCATTTCCCTTTCAATTTCTTCCATCTGCACAATATCCCATGCTTCACTTTCTGTGGGGGTATGGTTCATATCTTCCAGCAAACCTGACGCATCTAATAACTGCTCTGCCTTTTCTGTCAGTTCGCATATTACAAAGGAAGTATTATTCTCGTAAAACTGCTGTTGAATTTTCAGCAAGTCCTCACCTGCTAAGGGTTCTACAGTGGTTACTTCCTTCATCTTTAATACCACATTTTTTTCGGGTGTTTGCAGTAAAGCAAGCAGCCGTGGAGTTAGTTCCGCTGTCATATTAGCAGATAAAGTATCAGCTAATGGTGTTACGACATGAAATTTCTCCCTGGTATCAATTTTGACATTCATGTATAAGCAAATTAATTAATTCACAGCCCGTTAATAAGTACTAAACAAATCAAGTCAAAAATATTCGTTATTATTGTAAGTAACGAAAAACCAATAAAACTTTTTAAATGGATCATAATTTTTCGGCACAAGTAAAAGAGATCATATCCTATAGCCGGGAAGAAGCGTTACGGTTAGGGAACGATTTCATTGGCACGGAGCACCTGGTACTCGGATTGATACGTGAGGGAGAAAACACGGCAGTTAAAATCCTTAAAACTCTCAATGTAGATTTATATGAATTGCGGAAGGAAATTGAGCTGGCAGTAAAAGATAAAACAGGTAAGAATATCGCCAACATCAATAGTCTTCCTTTAACCAAGCAGGCAGAAAAGGTAATAAGAGTAACGGTACTGGAAGCAAAATCACTCAAAAGTCCGCAGGTGGAAACCGAACACCTCATGTTATCTATCCTCAAGAACAAAGAAAACATTGCTACACAAATTTTAAATCAGTTTGACGTGGACTACGATATTTTCAGAAACGAATTAGGGGTATTGCAATCACCTAACAATCCTCCCAAAGCAGAATACGATGACCCGGGTGAAGAAGATTTTGAAGATGAAAAAGCCAGGTATCAGTCTAAATCAAAACAACCTGCCGGTGCAAAAAGTAAAACACCGGTGCTGGATAATTTTGGAAGAGATATAACCAAGCTGGCAGAAATGAATGCATTGGATCCTATTGTTGGAAGAGAGGAAGAAATTGAAAGGGTTTCACAGATACTTTCCCGCCGTAAAAAGAATAACCCTATTTTAATTGGTGAACCTGGTGTTGGTAAAACCGCTATTGTAGAAGGGTTGGCATTACGCATTATCCAACGCAAAGTAAGCCGTGTGCTTTATGATAAAAGAGTGGTGTCATTAGATCTGGCGGCATTGGTGGCCGGTACAAAATACCGCGGCCAGTTTGAAGAAAGAATGAAGGCCATCATGAATGAACTGGAGAAGAACAGGGATGTGATTTTATTCATTGATGAAATACATACTATTGTTGGCGCCGGTGGTGCCAGCGGTTCATTGGATGCTTCCAATATTTTTAAACCGGCACTGGCCAGGGGTGAACTGCAATGTATCGGTGCCTCTACTTTAGATGAGTATCGTATGTACATTGAAAAAGATGGTGCATTGGATCGTCGTTTTCAGAAAGTAATGATCGATCCGCCATCGGTGGATGAAACCATTATGATATTAAACAATATCAAAAGTAAATACGAAGAATTCCATAATGTAAATTATGCAGACGATGCCATTGATGCCTGTGTAAAACTGAGCGACCGTTATGTAACAGACCGTTTGTTACCAGATAAAGCCATTGATGTAATGGATGAAGTAGGAGCAAGGGTGCATTTAAAAAATATTAATGTTCCGCAAAATATCCTCGATCTGGAAAAGAAGATCGAAGATATTAAGCAGGAAAAAAATAAAGTAGTAAAGAGCCAGCGTTTTGAAGAAGCAGCATCTTTGAGGGATACCGAAAAACGTTTAGGTGAAGAACTGGACAAAGCCAAAGCACAGTGGGAAGAAGAAGCAAAGAATAAACGTTATCCAATTACAGAAGAAGATATTGCTGAGGTGGTGAGTATGATGACGGGCATCCCGGTTCGCCGTATGGTACAGGCAGAAACAGACAAGTTGCGTAAGATGGCAGAGGATTTAAAAGGTGCAGTAGTTGGCCAGGAAGAGGCCATCAGCAAAGTAGTAAAAGCCATTCAGCGTAACCGTGTTGGTCTGAAGGATCCTAAAAAGCCAATTGGAACTTTCATATTCCTTGGTCCAACGGGAGTAGGTAAAACAGAATTAGCCCGTGCATTAGCCAGACATATGTTTGACAGTGATGATGCACTCGTAAGGATTGATATGAGTGAGTATATGGAGAAGTTTACTGTAAGCAGATTGATTGGTGCCCCTCCGGGTTATGTAGGATATGAAGAAGGTGGCCAATTAACGGAAAGGGTTAGGCGTAAGCCATATTCTGTAATTCTCCTGGATGAAATTGAAAAAGCACATCCAGATATTTATAATATTCTTTTGCAGGTATTGGATGATGGTCAATTAACGGATGGATTAGGAAGAAAAGTAGATTTCAAAAACACACTGATCATCATGACCTCCAATATTGGTGTACGCCAATTGAAAGATTTTGGAGATGGTGTAGGGTTTGCTACCGCCAGCCGTGTACAAAACCAGGAAGAGAGCAATAAAGCAGTCATTGAAAAAGCATTGAAACGTACTTTCTCTCCGGAGTTTTTAAACCGTATTGATGATGTGGTGATCTTTAATTCGCTGGAGAAACATCATATTTTCGAGATCATCGATATCCTGATGAAAGGTGTAATGAAGCGACTGAATAATCTTGGTTTCTCATTAGAACTAAGCGAAGATGCCAAGACATTCTTATCTGAAAAAGGATACGATCAGCAATTTGGTGCAAGACCGTTACACAGGGCTATTCAAAAATACCTGGAAGATCCATTGGCAGAGGAAATTTTGAATATGAATATTAAAGAAGGTGATGTGCTGATAGCAGATGTAGATAAAGAAAACCAAAAACTTTTCTTCACCTTTAAAGGAAAAACAAAAGATAAAGGAACAGAGAAATCGAAAGCATAATCTAACTGAATAAAAAACAAAAGCCATTCCTGTCGAATGGCTTTTTTGTTTGGTGTATTTAAAAATCTTTTCTGCATTTTTGCACAAATCATTTCTGTGTTGGAAGAGAAGAAAATAATCATTACAATCGATGGATGGTCTTCCTGTGGTAAGAGTACATTAGCAAAGCAACTGGCAAAAAAACTTGGATATATTTATATAGACAGTGGCGCTATGTACCGTGCCATTACTTTATATTTTTTGCGTAATCATGTTGACTGGACAGATGGGAAGGAAGTAACAGAGGCTTTGTCCAATATTTCTCTTGAATTTGAATACAATCCAGCCAGTGATAAATCAGAAATACTTTTAAACGGCGAAAATGTTGAGTATGTGATCCGTGATCTGGTCATTGCAGAAAAAGTTAGTGATATAGCAGCTATAAAAGAAGTCAGAGCATTTGCTGTGACCCAGCAACAGAAAATGGGAGAAAAAAAAGGTATTGTAATGGATGGGAGAGATATCGGAACGGTTGTATTTCCGGATGCGGCCTTAAAAATATTTATGACGGCAGACAATGCGGTAAGAGTAGAACGCCGGTTTAAAGAGTTATACGACAAGAACCCTAATATCACAATTGAGGAGGTAAAGAGCAACCTGGAAATGCGGGATTATATCGATTCACACCGGGAGATAAGTCCACTAAAAAAAGCGGATGATGCTATTATTTTGGACAATACTATGCTCACCGAAAAGCAGCAACTGGATATGGCGGTAAGCTGGGCAAAGGGGCTTATCTAGGGGTTTACACTATTTGCAACAAATGTGCATAAGTTTTCAAGAAATAATTATGAATTGAAAAAAACTCAGGTTATTTTCGTTCCATAATTGCAAATCTCAGGCAAAACCGTTCCAAGTCCCTTAAAAAATCTCCAGCACTTTATCCCAATAATTACCTTGGCTAAATAACCAGAACGATTTTCCTATTTCCTAAGAATTTCTGAACATTAATACCTGTAAGTTACCCCGTACTCATGTATGAAAATACTGCTTTGGCCTAAACCCAATGCATCAGTCATTCATGATCCCTTTTCCTAAGAAATTCTCAAAAAGAGAATACCTGTAATTGATACCGTACTCAAGTATGAAAACATATGCTATGGCATTAGCCGTTGCTGCTTACCATATTTGATCCACAATTCTTATTAAAAACTTTTTCCAATCCACCCGTCCCACTGAAGGCCGTTGATATTTATTTTTTAAAATTAAAACCACTTTGGTATGAAAAAGTTTTTACTCGGTATTTTTGTATTCTTCACATTCGTCACCCTGAATGCACAAACAATACCTTTCTGCGAAACATTCGGAACAAACAAAAACAACACTCCTTCCGGATGGACATTATCTCAGGGTGCAAGTTTCGGTGCGTATAATAACCCGGATGTTGGCTGTGCTGCCGAAAATGGAATTATTACTCCCGGTGTAGGTGGTAATAACCCTGCAAACGTATTAACAGCAACTATTACATCAGGTACACCTGGCGGTAAAGTTTTAGCAACATTTGCCATTTGGCCATTTGATGCTAATCTTAGCTGTTTATCCAGGGCAAACCAGTTTTTGTGTGCCACAACCTGTGACATTTATGTTACACCAAGTAGCTATGCATCTACTACAGTTCCCACTGGCGGAAACCTGTTAGCCAGTTATACTGGTTTTGTATTAACAAGTGCTGGTAATTATGGATTAATAGTTGACTTACCTGCTGGCGTAACACAATTCAAATTATTATTACGTTTTGGTGCTCAAAGCAGCAACTGTAACCAGCCTGGTACTAAGTATGTATTGGATAATTTCTGTTTCAGATTATCTGATTGTCAAACTGACGTAAACTGTCCGCCGGTTGCCAATGATGACTCATATGTGTTACCAACCAATGATAAGTTTCAAACCTTTAAAGGTGATTTAACCGGTGGTAGCCTTCAATATTTACCGCAAATTGCTGGTTATCCTTATTCTTTAACAACTGCTCAAAGTAACTTAGCTGTAGTAGATGGTCTTGATTTTGATCCAGACGGTCATACAAGGGCTCAAATGACATGGTCATTAGTAAGTTCAGGTACAGCTGCCGCTTATGGTACTGTAACTGTAAATGCAAACGGTACCTTCCAGTACGTACGTAATGGTGTACCTGCTCCTTCACAGGTTATTGTGAGTTTCACTTACAAACTTACTGATCCAAATGCTAATTCTGATGATGCGGTTGCTTACATTGCTATTCCAAGTAATGCCAGCTTACCCGTTAAGTTTAAATCATTCAATGCGCAGCAGTTAAATGGTAAAGTAGCTTTAACATGGCAAACTTTAATATCACAGTTTATCCTAACCCTGGTAAAGACCTTGTTAAGGTTACTATTCCGGATGGTGCAGGTATTGTTGATATTTCAGTTAGCGATATGTCTGGTAAAGAAGTTAAACGCTGGAACTCTACCAGTGTTAAAAATATCGAATTAACAAACCTCAGACCTGGTATGTACACTATCCGGGTAAATGTAAAAGAAACAGGTGATGTACTGGTTGATAAATTGATCATCCAGTAATAAACTAACGATCAAAAGGCATGTGTTAAACATGCCTTTTGATTATGTTAATCATGAAATCACCAACCTTATTTTTTTAAAACCAAGAATTTAAGGAAAGTTCCATTAGACCATTCATACTGTAACCTTTTGGCTTAATTGAACAATCAAAAGTTTGTAAGTACTGGTTGCCTGTGCTTCTATTGCCCAGACTTTGCTTGTCAATTATCGTAAACTTTTAAAAAAACGATTACATGCCCGGAATTTACAGTCCCTGGAGAAGGATTGGTTTGTTGTTGATAGTTTGTTGTATGCTTCTTTCTTTAAAGGGATTTACGCAAGATGGGTCTTTGGATCTGACATTTAACGGAACAGGTAAGGTATCAACGAATATTTCATTAAATGAAATAGCCCGTTCTGTTGCTGTGCAGCAAGATGGTAAAATAGTTGTTACCGGCTATACCAGGAACAGTTCAGGAATTGCATCAATTGTAGTTGTCAGGTATAATGCGAATGGTACGCCGGATAATAGTTTTGGAGGAACTGGCTGGGTTACTACATTAATTGGTTATACCAGTGAAGGGTATAGTGTAAAAATACAGGGTGATGGTAAAATAGTAGTTTGTGGTGTTGCTAAGGTATCCTCTTCATCAACCTGGGATATTGCAGTTGTTCGTTATAACAGCAATGGTACCCTTGATACAGGTTTTGATAGCGATGGAAAAGTAACCTATAATTTAAGTTTTGCAGATGATTTTGGCTATTCGTTGTTGCTGCAAACAGATGGTAAAATTATTGTGGCGGGTACAGCTGCCGGCGATGCCTATGATTTCATGGCGATGCGATTAAACACTAATGGAAGTTTGGATGCTGGTTTTAATGGATCAGGAAAGTCTTTTGTAACGTTTGGAGCAGGCTATAATGATTATGGATATGGTGCATCACTGCAAGGCGATGGTAAAATTGTAATTACAGGAAAAGTATATACGGGTACAACAAATTACTTAGGAGTAGCAAGGTTAAATGCAGATGGGACAATTGATAATACCTTTAACCGAACCGGAAAAATTACATTAGCTGCCGGTAACTATGCGGAAGGCCGTTATGTAACCATCCAAACAGATGGTAAGATTTTAGTTGGCGGAAGTACGTTGATCAGTGCAGATTTCCAGATATTGGTTTCCCGTTTTAACCCGGATGGAACCATTGATGGAACATTTAATTCCAGCGGTTATGTTACAACAAACTTTAGTACAAGTTACGACATGGCTTATGGCGTATGTACACAAACCACGGGTAAAATAATGTTAGCTGCTTATACATACAGCAACAAAAAGTATAAAATATCCTGTGTTAGATATAACAACAATGGTTCTTTGGATAAAACATTTGACGGGGATGGATTGGGTATATACCCGGTGAGTACGGGAAACGAATATGCTTATGCCATCAATATCCAGGCTGACGGTAAAGCAATTTTAGCAGGCAGCAGTAATAATGGAAAAGACGACAATATTGCGGTTGTGAAGATAAGTGCAGGAGCTCCAGCGGCTAGTTTAGAAAGAAACCGGAATATGCCAGTAGTGGCCATTGAAACCGGAGATGATAATAAAGTTAAACTATGGCCTAACCCTGCAACAAATTATTTGCAGGTGCAAACAACGAAAAAAATAAAAAATATTTATATAACAGACATGGCTGGCAAAAGAATAGCGGTAACATCAGCACTGGCAAATTTAAATTTTTTACGAATAAGCCTGGACAAGTTAGCAGTAGGGACCTATACGCTGATCATTGAGCAGGAAGATAAAATAATGGCACAAAAATTTGTGCGAAATTTTTAAAATACCAAGTGGTTTGATTATGAAAAGCTAATCCCGCCGAAAGGCGGGATTCTTTTTTGTTCCAAATGGGTGGAACTTTTTTTTCGGCGTTCAGACACTGAAATGTTGCGTTCGGTACGATTTGTTCTTTCAGGTTATATATTCATTCTACATTTAGTTATTGCATCAATAACTTATGAGAATGAAGCCTAACCTCAAGCTGCACCTGTTGCTTAGTCTATGCACATGGATATGTAACAATACCATAAATGCACAAAGTTGCACAGGATTATCTGTTACTTATATTTCATCGGAGTCACGTTGTGTTTCTACTGGATCCATTCAAATAAATGTTTCGGGCGGGTCTGGTAATTATGAGTATAAAGTTTCCGGACCATTGGTAACTGCATTTACTTCATCAAATAATATTACTGGCTTACTTCCTGGTAAATATTTAGTCACCATTCATGATCTTATAAATAATTGTACGTATCAAAACGACAGTATAACTGTTGCTGGTTCTTATATAACACCTGCCTTTACATTAACCACAACAACTGCCAGTTGCGGGGGAGTTGCCAACGGATCAATTTTATTAACCAGTCAGCAGTTTGGCAGGAACCCGATCTTGTATCAAATTGTTTAGTTACTATCACTAGCCTGATGGGGCACATTATGATCCGTAAGGAATATGCCAATATTCAGTCACAGGAATTAATACTCCAGCTTGACAGGAATAAAATAAAGCCCGGTGTTTATTTTGTAACAGTTACTAATTTAAATGCCCAAACAAGAATAACAGAGAAAATTATTTTTCAATAAGGCTTCTGTGAAAATGAGTGAAATATTGACTCCATTCTCAAAAGTTTGGCGACCTCACATATATCATTATAGCCAATTAGGTAGCTGTATGGATCAAAAAAATTTAGTCCCGAAAAATTTCCATACTTCCGGTGGATTTTCTTACATTTGCGCCGCCAAAAGAAATCACCAACATTGAGGTTTTGGTTTTAGCGGAAAAAGGGTATTTCGTATTTGGCAGTCTATGAGAGTCTAATCTTCACATATCGAACCCCCCAACCCCCTAAAGGGGAGTTATCCAAAGGAGAGCCTGCGCAGGGTTCAAAGAAAAGTTCAATAAAGAATCTACAGTACAAGAGTGCGACGCCAATGCAGCCGGTGAGAACGGTGAAGCTGGTAACAAAAAAATAAAAAATTATAACAGATAAACGTTTACAACAACAAATCAAATCAAATAGTCATGGCAGACTTAAAATTTCAAAGAAACTTTGGTATTGCGGCTCACATTGATGCCGGAAAAACAACTACTACCGAACGTATCCTCCGTTATACCGGTATGATCCACAAAATAGGGGAGGTGCACGATGGCGCCGCTACTACTGACTGGATGGAACAGGAAAAAGAAAGAGGTATTACCATCACTTCAGCAGCGGTAAGTTGTCAGTGGAATTTCCCTACTGTATTAGGTAAGGCAACTCCTGACACCAAGAAATACAATTTCAACATCATTGACACTCCTGGTCACGTGGACTTTACAGTAGAGGTTGAACGTAGTATGCGTGTACTGGATGGTTTGATCGCCTTGTTCAGTGCGGTGGATGGTGTGGAACCACAAAGTGAAACAGTATGGCGCCAGGCCAATCGTTATAACGTACCCCGTATCGGTTTCGTTAATAAAATGGACCGCAGTGGTGCTGACTTTTTGAATGTAGTGAAGCAGGTACGTGAAATGTTGGGTTCTAAAGCAGTGCCTTTACAGTTACCTATCGGCGCAGAAGATGATTTTAAAGGGGTGGTTGATTTAATCAAGATGAAAGGTATCATCTGGCATATGGAAACAGAAGGAATGACTTTTGATGAAATAGAAATTCCTGCTGATATGCTTGAAGAAGCAAAAGAGTGGAGAGCTCAGCTGGTGGAAGCCGTAGCTGAATATGATGATCATTTAATGGAAAAATTCTTTGATAATCCTGATACCATTACTGAAGCAGAAATTCATGAAGCGGTGCGTAAGGCAACGATTGATTTATCAATTGTTCCAATGATGTGCGGTTCATCTTTTAAAAATAAAGGTGTACAAACTGCATTGGATGCTGTATGCCGTTACCTGCCTTCTCCAATGGATATTGAAGCCGTAAAAGGCATTAATCCTGATACGGGTTTAGAAGAAGCCCGTAGGCCCGATGCAAAAGAACCGTTTGCTGCATTGGCCTTTAAGATCATGACTGATCCTTTCGTAGGTCGTTTGGCATTCTTCCGGGTGTATAGTGGTCATTTGGATGCAGGGTCTTATGTTTTGAATGTAAGAAGTGGAAAGAAAGAACGCATCAGCCGTATCATGAAGATGTTTGCCAATAAGCAAAACCCGATAGATTCTATTGAGGCTGGCGATATTGGAGCTGCTGTAGGGTTTAAAGAGATCAAGACTGGTGATACCCTTTGTCATGAAGATCATCCAATCACCCTCGAGAATATGTTTATTCCCGAGCCGGTTATCTCAGTAGCCGTTGAGCCTAAAACACAAGCTGACGTTGATAAAATGGGTATGGCCATTTCTAAACTGGTTGAAGAAGATCCTACATTGCGTGTAAAGACAGATGAAGAAACAGGACAAACCATTTTAAGTGGTATGGGTGAATTGCACCTGGAGATCATCATTGATCGTATGCGCCGTGAATTTAAAGTAGAGGTAAACCAGGGTGCACCACAGGTGGCATACAAAGAAGCATTTAAACAAACTATTGAACATCGTGAAATATTGAAGAAGCAGTCTGGTGGTCGTGGTAAGTTTGCTGACATCATCTTTACTATTGGTCCTGCAGATGCAGAATGGTTAACAGAAAACCCAGGTAAACAATTCCAGTTTGTGAATGATATTTTTGGTGGATCAATTCCAAAAGAATTCCACCCTGCTATCAATAAAGGGTTTGAAACGGCTATGCACAATGGTGTACTGGCCAACTATCCAATGGTGGATATGAAGGTGAGAATTTTTGATGGTAGTTACCACGATGTAGATAGTGATGCGATGAGTTTTGAATTGTGTGCTAAATCTGGTTTCCGTGAAGCCGGTAAAAAAGCAAAACCCACTTTGCTGGAACCCATCATGAAGGTGGAAGTTGTTACACCAGACCAGTACATGGGTGATGTAACAGGTGACTTAAACCGCCGTCGTGGTATGTTAGAAGGTATGGATACAAAAGGTAATGCACAGGTAATTAAAGCCAAAGTTCCATTGAGCGAAATGTTTGGTTATGTTACTCAATTGCGTTCATTATCTTCTGGTCGTGCCACATCAACCATGGAATTTAGCCATTATGCCCCTGCACCAAATAATATTGCAGAAGAAGTAATAGCTAAAGTAAAAGGTAAAGTAAACGCTTAAAAAAGTAACTTACTATAAGATTAAAAGCCCTGCTGACTCAGCAGGGCTTTTTGTTTCCAATCTCATTTACATATACCCCTTTTGTGGTATTTTTTTTCTTTTGAACTAATGATGTAAAAATTTAATATAAAATTCTTGTTTTAGCTTGATGTACCACTTAATTTCACAGACCTAATTGAAAAATAAACCTGTCATCCCCCCCCTTTTGATTACTTCGCTTTGATCAACACTTAGCAATTAATTTTTAATCGCACCCGCTTTAGATGACGAGCCCCGTCTTCAATATTGCTATGAAGTAGCTGTTGAAAAATCCTCTTTGGTAAATGGTACTGTAATCCACTTTCTTATGTAATCCACGCACAATTTCCTTTTATACACTATAAGATCAAATTCAATTCCTGCTGAATGGCTATTGAATAAAATTATTGTCCGGGTACATTGTATTTTTTGAAAACATTTGTATGGCCAGTAAGGCTATTCAACTTACCCTCAGCGAAAACTGCCATTTAATCCTTCTAAAACCGGTAAAACTTAGAAACGGGTTTTACCTGCATTATTTTTTTAAACCTAAATTAAGCTCTATGGGTAACAATTTACTCTCCAGGCCCCCAGTTGAAAAGCAGACAACGGGGTGGGTCAGGAAACTCAAACAACTGACTGTTTTTCTGCTATTATTAATCACGGGTTTTGTATCAAAAGCACAATTTAGTGTGGCTAATATCGATGGTAATCCCATTGAATGGTCAATTACAAATGTCAACTCGATACCTATCCATGCTTATACTTTGGATAAGTTTGGAAGTGGTGTTGTGGATGACCAGTTCTCTACAGGTACAAAAGACTTTTTTACAGCTCCGGGCACCTGTAATATAATACTTGTATGACATGGGCAGACGGACAAACCAAATCTAAAAACGATTTAGCCAATGCGGCAGCTGTTCTTACAGATAATAAATTGTTTTTTGCCGGTGACCGTACCTCCAATAACGGAGATGCACAAATTGGTTTTTGGTTTTATCTAAATGGGACTGCACCACGTGACTTGGGCGGTCGTAAAGGCGATTTTAACCCAACTCACGTTTATGGTGATTTGCTTATCCTGGCAGATTTTACCGGAGGTGGCCGAAATGGTAAAGTAACCGTTTTAAAATGGGTAGGTGGTACCGCTTTTGCCAATGACGGCGTAAAAGATGTACCGGGTTCAAATGGTAATTTAGACTCTACCAATATACAAGGAACTGTTGCAGAAAATAATGATGCAGTATATCCTATACCAGGTGGATGGACATTTATCAACCCAACTTATGCAACAAACGAGTTTTACGAAGGATATGTTGATTTCAGCTTGCTTGATCTTCCAAGTTTATGTTTTGCCAGTTTCTTATTAGAAGCAAGGTCATCACAGGAAGTAACAGCTTCATTAGATGATTTTGTAGGTGGCGCATTTAATGCAAGGCCTCAAGCTCCAACTGTACAAGGTGCTGAAAGATGCGGACCTGGTGAACTTACTTTATCAGCAACCTGCAGTGGTTCCACTGTACGCTGGTACGCAGGTACTAGTGGAGGGGCGGTTCTGGGAACAGGGTCAACATTCCCAACTGGAAGTATAAATGCAACTACTACATATTATGCCAGTTGCTATAATGCACAAATTAATTGCGAGAGCGATAGGGTACCTGTAACGGCAACAATAAATCCATTACCAAAGGCACAATGCAGCAAAACAGATGTAAGCTGTAATGGTGGAAGTGATGGTACTGCCAGTGTGCAGGCAAGTGGTGGTACGGGTGGTTATACTTATTTATGGTCTAATGGAAAAACCACAGCAAGTATCAGTGGATTATCTATTGGTACTTATACCGTAACTGTTACTGACAGTAAAGGCTGTACAGCAACTTGTTCCTCTACTGTTGGTCAGCCAACGAAAGTAACAGCGGATTGCAGTAAGACAGATGTTAGTTGTAATGGTGGTAGTGATGGTAGTGCTTCTGTAGTAGCCGGTGGTGGAACACCTGGTTATACATACCTGTGGTCAAACGGAGCAACTACAGCTTCAGCTTCCGGTCTTGCAGCCGGTACTTATACTGTAACTGTTACAGATAGCAAAGGTTGTACAGCAATATGTTCAGCTACAGTTGGTCAGCCAACCAAGGTAACTGCAATTTGCAGTAAAACAGATGTAAGTTGTAATGGTGGTAGTGATGGTACTGCCAGTGTAGTAGCAGGAGGTGGAACTCCGGGTTACACTTACCTATGGTCAAATGGTGCAACTACTGCAAAAGCTTCCGGTCTTGTAGCAGGTACGTATACCGTAACTGTTACAGACAGTAAAGGATGTACAGCTACTTGTACAGCTACTGTAGGTCAGCCGACAAAAGTAACAGCCGATTGCAGTAAAACAGATGTAAGCTGTAATGGTGGTAGTGATGGTAGTGCCAGTGTAATTGCTGGTGGTGGTACGCCCGGCTATACTTACAAGTGGTCTAATGGTGCAACTACAGCTACAGCTTCAGGTTTAACAGCCGGTACCTATACCGTAACTGTAACTGATAGTAAAGGATGTACAGCAAGCTGTTCAGCTACTGTTGGTCAGCCAACAAAAGTTACAGCTGATTGCAGTAAGACAGATGCAAGTTGTAATGGTGGTACTAATGGTAGTGTAAGTGTAGTAGCCGGTGGTGGAACACCTGGATATACATACAAGTGGTCAAATGGTGCAACTACTTCTACTGTAAATAATCTTCCTATCGGTACATATACTGTAACTGTTACTGATAGTAAAGGATGTACTGCAACTTGTGCAGCTACCGTAGGTCAACCATCTAACGTAACAGCCGATTGCAGTAAGAAAGATGTAAGCTGTAATGGTGGAAGCGATGGTAGTGCCAGTGTAGTAGCCGGTGGTGGAACACCAGGTTATACCTATAAATGGTCCAGCGGTCAAACTACTGCTTCAATCAGTGGATTAACAGCTGGTACCTATACTGTAACTGTTACTGATACTAAAGGATGCCAGTCAAGTTGTACAGCAACTGTTGGTGAGCCAACTAAAGTAACCGCCGATTGCAGTAAGAAAGATGTAAGCTGTAATGGTGGAAGCGATGGTAGTGCCAGCGTAGTAGCCGGTGGTGGTACACCAGGTTATACCTATAAATGGTCCAGCGGTCAAACTACTGCTTCAATCAGTGGATTAACAGCTGGTACATACACAGTAACAGTAACCGATAGTCACGGATGTACAGCTTCATGTTCAGCTACTGTTGGTGAACCTACCAAGGTAACAGCCGATTGCAGTAAGAAAGATGTAAGCTGTAATGGCGGAAGCGATGGTAGTGCCAGCGTAGTAGCAGGTGGAGGTACACCAGGTTATACATATAAATGGTCCAGCGGTCAAACAACTGCTTCAATCAGTGGATTAACAGCTGGTACATATACTGTAACTGTAACTGATAGTCACGGATGTACAGCTTCATGTTCAGCTACTGTTGGTGAACCTACCAAGGTAACAGCCGATTGCAGTAAAACAGATGTTAGCTGTAATGGTGGAAGTGATGGTAGTGCCAGCGTAGTAGCTGGTGGCGGAACCCCTGGTTATACATACAAATGGTCTAACGGAGCAACTACTGCTTCTGTATCCGGATTAACAGCTGGTACATATACAGTAACAGTAACCGATAGTCACGGATGTACAGCTTCTTGTTCAGCTACAGTTGGTGAACCAGATAAACTGGTAGCTGATTGTAAAGCAACAGATGCAAAATGTAATGGTGATAAAGGAAGTATTACAGTTACTGCTTCAGGTGGTACTGCACCTTATACAGGAGAAGGAACATTTGATAACGTAGCCGGTACTTATACTTACACTGTAACAGATGCTCACGGATGTACAGCAAGCACAACATGTACTATTAATGAACCAACAAAACTGACAATTGACGTTAACAAAATAACGCAACCAACATGCTATGGCGGATCCGGTAGTATCGTTGTTGAAGCAACATCTGCTTCAGGTGGTACACCAGCATATCAATATTACCTTGATGGTAATGCCATTGATCCTGGTACATTCCCTGTTCCTCCGGGTCAGCATGAAGTGTGTGTAGTAGATGCAAATGGTTGTAAAGCTTGTACAACAGTTGAGATACTGAATGGTCCAACAGCTCCGGTAGGTTGTGAAGGTTTAACCAACACA